>CAMAKT010000005.1 GCA_945836135.1 uncultured Clostridia bacterium
TAAAACTTAAAATCTTTAAAAAAATATTTTTTTTACTTGCAAATTGTATAAATATCTGTTATTATAACTGTTGTTGTCAGCCGAGTAGGCATTATTAAGCTTTGAGGAGGTGCAATCATGGCAAAGTGTGCTGTTTGTGATAAGGGTGCTCATTTTGGACTCAAGGTAAGTCACTCTAACAGAAAGTCAAACAAGATGTGGAAGTCAAACATTAAGTCCGTTAAAGTTATGACAACTGCTGGTCCAAGAAAGATGTATGTATGTACTTCTTGCTTAAGATCCGGTTTAGTAACCAGAGCGTAGTCATATAAGTTTGATATTAATTAAGCCCCGGAGTTTCTCCGAGGCTTCTTTATTTGCATCCGCAGAACAGATTGTACCCTAACAACATCAGAAGGATAATTATCACTATTCCGATAAATATATTTTCAATAAGCAGCCCTATTATCATTCCCACCGCTATCCAGAACATCATAAAACCAATTACCTTAATCACAGGGCTTTCCTCCGGCCAACCGCTGCTCTGTTATATTATATGCAACAGGAATAAAAATTTATTCCTGCGGGAATGAAATTCTATTCTTCTTTCGTGTATTTATTTTTTATATTCAAAATCAGGTATCTTGCCCCATCTTTCCCTGAAATAATGTGCTGCAAGCTTAGGCTTTCTGTCCCTTGTAAACAGGCCCTTCTTATTACCCTGTACACGCAACAGGCTTTGGCTGGTGGCAAAATCGGCAAAATTCCATACCTGTTCGCCGATTACAAAATCACATTCATCCAGCGCCGCATTATTCATTTTATAAAAGTCCACCTGATACTCCTCGGTATACATAACCGGTGTAGTATCATGGAACCCCATAACGGTATCTGCGCCGTACTCAGTAAACATTACCGGTTTTCCAAGAGTTCCCCATTTCTCAAGTTCATTCATCAATGCCTGCTTCGGTCCCTCTAAGTCAGGCCCTCCGAAATACCAGCCATAATATCTGTTAAGACATATTACATCGCTGAGCTTCGCCGAGACATCAGTTTCCGGTGTTGTTCCCATCTGTACACTTACAAGGGTGCAGGGACGTTTCTGCGGGTCAAGCTCTCTGGCAAGCTCATACAGCGGTTCAAAATATTCGTACGCCCCCGCAGAAACAGAATCCGGTTCATTTGCTATACTCCACATAACCACGCAGGCATGATTTTTGTCTCTGGCAATCATATCCCGGATAACCTCCTTGTGATGTTCAAAGGTCTTGATTCCATGCTCCTTATCAAAGGTTCCTACCTTCTGACCGTTGAAATTGGCTCCGCCTCCGAAAGCAAAATTAATTCCCACGGCAGGCGTCTCATCAATCACCACAATTCCCTCCCTGTCGCAAAGACGCATCATCTCTTCGCTGTACGGATAATGGCTTGTGCGGAAGCTGTTGGCATTCTGCCATTTCATAAGTGAAATATCCTTGCAGTTCATTGGCATATTCACCCCCCTGCCATTCGGAAAGGTATCCTCGTGCTTTCCATATCCCTTAAAATAAAAAGGCTTTCCGTTAATCAGAAAATGTGTGCCCTCCACCTTTACTGTTCTTATTCCGTAAGGAAGCACATACTCATCCTCTCCGTAGGTAATTCTGGCTTCATAAAGATACGCCTTAAGCGGCTGCCATAATACAGGATTTTCCACCGTAAGCACACCTGTAAGTCCACGAGACTGTGCAACAAGCTTACCCGCCTCGTCATAAAGTCCGATACTACACCCGGCATCTCCGTTTGCTTTGACTTCATATCCAATTTCCGCTTTTCCATCCTCTGACAGTTTCGTCGTAAGTGAAACATCCTCCATATAACTCCATGGTGTTGTATAGAGCTTTACAGGACGTGTTATTCCGCAATAGTTAAAGAAATCGAAATTAGGGTTGTTGGCAGGTTTCACCCCAACAGCCGGTGCTTCACCGAACATTCCGCCCAGCATATTGGACTTTCCGCCTACCGGAAGTGTTGTATAATCGATTATATTCCCTACAGCAACGGTAAGCAGATTATATCCTGACACTGCCTTGTCATTAATCTCCACCTCGAAGGGCAGATATCCGCCCTTATGCTCACATATAAGCCCACCATTTAAATATACCTTTGCTTCGTTGGTAACTGCCTCAAAGCGCAGTACCATACGCTGACTTGTAAGAGCCTCCGGAACATAAAAATCTTTCTGATAAAATACCCATCCATAATGATCTCTGAAGCCAATTCCTTCCTTGATATCATTGTAAGAGGACGGAACCGGCATGGTCATGGTATCCGTCATAATATTCTTATACCATTCATTTTTAAATCCATTACCATCATCAAGTTTAAAGTTCCATACACCGCTAAGATCACATACCACTCTTGAGCTGCTCATAATCGGATATAACATATATTTTCCTCCTTATTTACCGTTGTCTCCGGCTCTTTGTTTTAATATGCGTACATTTTCCTCCACCCTTTTTTTGTTCAGTGGATAGAGAAATACCATGGATATGGCAAGCAATACAAAGCTGATTGCCGGCACAAGACAGGTGATATCATATATTCTGTTTACAACAACTGTGTCAAATGCCGTCTCCGTACTGTAGCCAATCATGGATAAAAACAGACCCGTAAGTCCCGATGCGCCTGCCTGTCCCAGCTTCCGGGCAAAAGAATACACTGAGTATATTGTTCCGTCCGAACGGCTGCCTGTTCTTACCTGGGTATCATCTATCACATCTGTAATCATAGCCCAGCTAATCAGCATAAATATTGCCATTCCTATATAAGACACCGAATACAATGCTACCCACACCCATACGTTTTTTGTATGAATGATATAGGCAATAATCAGTGCTCCGGCACTAATAATTGCTCCGATAATTGACAGTTCTTTCTTACCGGTTGCCGTGGCAAGAGGAACAATAAATGGTGCAAGTGCCAGAGTTATCACTGTTCCGAGAACTGCCACAAGAGACATTGCCTGTATATTTCCAAAATAATTCGGATAAATATATGAGCCCATATTGCTGAGTGAAAGCTGTGCAAGCAGCATAAGCAATGCGCTGACAACTATTCCTATAAGTGCACGGTTCTGTACAAGACTTTTAAGCAGCTCGGTAAGTGAAAAACGCCCTTTGATTGTGTCAACTTTTATTCTCTCGGTAGTCATAAAATAGCACAGAAAATAACAGATAACAGCCCCCACCGAGCAGGCAGCTGCCGCCACTGCCATACGGGTTCCGGATATCTGCATATTGCCTGCCGCATCGGTATAGTACACAATCTGTGGAAGCCCCGCTCCGATTACAAGGCTTGCAAGGGCTGCACCGATACTGCGCCAGTTTGATAAAGATGCCCTGTCCTTTGGTTCACCGGATATTGCAGATGCCATGGAGCCGTAAGGGATATTTACAGCTGTATAAAACACACTTCCCCAGAGCAGGTAAGTAAAAAACATCCAGAATATTTTAAAACCCAGCGACATATTTCTAAACCATACCGCGTACATAAGAAATGACGCTAATGCCACCGGTCCGCTTATCTTTAAAAGCCATGGGGCAAATTTACCTCTAGGCCCGCTTGGGCTTCTGTCTACAATCTGTCCCATTGTCACATCCGTAAATGCATCCACAAATCTTGCAACCATCATCATTGTACCCACAATTCCTGCGGATACGCCCATGATATCAGTATAAAATTTTAATAAAAAAGTGGAAGATAAGATAAAAGTGAAATCGTTGCCAAAATCACCAAACATATAGCCAAGCTTATCATAAAGCCCAAATGGCTTTGTTTCTTTATGTTTGTCCGACATGATAACCTCCTTATAGCACAACACTATGAGATTATCATGTCCTTTGGCTGACTAATTATTCATAAGAATATTGAATTATGATGAGAAATACTCTATTCATTTGTGGCATCACCGTTACCGCTTATCGGAATAACCGATCCCAGGTATGTCGGCTGCGGTTTGACAATAGCCATTACAAAATCCTTGCTTCTGGCTAAAACCTCTCGCAAATCACGTTTATACTGTCCTGCATAATCACGCAGGTCGGCGGATACCCCATAAGCCTCCAGCCCTAACTTCTCCGCGATATAGAGTGCACGATACAGATGGTACTCCTGAGTTACAATAAGAACCTTTTTTGCCTGAAAAACATCCTTAGCCCGGTATATGCTCTCATATGTGGAAAAACCGGCATGATCCATGAAAACGTCCTCAGAGGCAATTCCCTCAGCCACGGCATACCGTTTCATGGTTCCAACCTCATTATAATTGGCCTTTCCGTGATCTCCGCTCATTATAATCTTAGGAGCTGCCCCTGCTTTATACAGGTAAACTCCTGTCAATATACGGTCAAAAAGCATATTGCTCGGTGTTCCGTCAGGCTTTACCGACGCACCGAGCACAAGTATACAGTCAATATTTTCAAGCTCTGCTGCAGCTTCAATACTTAATATTCTGCTTCTTGTATGTGTCACAACATATTCGCTTACTCCCAGCAACATAAGAACACAGAACACCGCTAACCCGCAGCAGATTATTAAAAAGCTTTTAAATCTCTTTTTATGCTTTATTTCTGACATTTTATATACTCCGAAAGTTCGTTTTTCTTTATAGGCTTTGAATAAAAATAGCCTTGATAATATGTAGCATTCTGCGGACGAAGAAAATCCCCAACGGACTTCGTCTCAATACCCTCTATGCAGGTCTTAATATTCATCTGCTTGGCTATATTGAGTATATTATTCACAATAATCTGGTCAACAGTACTGTTCTCAACATTGCGTATAAATGACATATCAAGCTTAAGTTCGTCAATCGGCATCGACCTTAACAGATTGAGCGCTGACGCTCCGGTTCCGAAATCATCAAGCGACACCTTAATTCCGTGTTTATGGAAAAAGTCTGCCATATCATTGAGCAAATCATAGTCAAGGTGTCTGCATCTCTCTGTAAGTTCCACAATTAAGTCCTGAGGTGGGAAACCGGATTCCGTGATAATTTCCATGACATCAGAAGTAAACTCTTTTCTCTCAAGCTGTGATGCAGATATATTGACATTGAGAATAAGCTCAGGGTGGGTCTGCTTAAGGACCTTCATTTCGCTAATAGCTGTTCTGAAAATCCACAATCCTAACTCATAGAATACAACATCCGTCTCCAGCCAGGGAATAAACATTCCCGGAGGGACATCTCCGTAGTCGTCATTCCTCCATCTGAGCAGTGCCTCAGCTCCGGCAACCTTGCCTGTTTCAACATCCACAAGAGGCTGGTACACAATATAAAATCCTTTACAGCCATTCAGAATATCTTTATGTATTGCAGACAAAAGCTTAAATCGATCTCCAAAGTCCTTATCTTCCTGATCAAAAAAGACAAGTTCACCATGTTTCTCTTCTTTTGAAATGGACAACGAATAAGTAAGACTGCTCTTTATGCTGATGACTGTACCCTTGTATTCCGGCGTAATAATAAAAGCACCTGCATATATGGAAATAGGCATAATCTCACCGTTCACCGTGAAATTATACTGCATATACTTCTGCAGTCTGTTATAGTATTCCTCCATCTGCTCGTGGGTGCACTTTCTTGGAAGAACAATGGCAAATTTAGCCCCGCCCAGCCTGTATACATAACCTGCCGTTTTTGTTGCGCCAATAAGTGACTGCGCAAATGCACGAAGAACGTCATTACCTAGTTTGTATCCGTAAAGAACATTCAGATGCTCAAACTGCTTGATACCTATTTTCAAAACCGCAGCATCGTCATGATTGTTAAGAATGCCCTGAAGTCTTGAAACAAAAGAAGAATCACTGTGCAGTCCTGTAATAGAATCAATATCATCCTCAATCCCATGGTTGATAATGGTTCCTGCAAACAAATCAGGATCCCCGTCCTTACCATGTATGATAATAGCTCTGCAGGTAACAAGGATATAATCACCGTAACGATTTTTTATATGATATTCAAATTCCTGACTATCTGTATGCCTGTTCCAGATTTTTTCAAAAGACTTCCTATATGAAGCTAAATCTTCCGGATATATTCTGCTCTCCCATTGTTCGGAAGCATCGGTCATATATTCGCCAGATAAAGCAAAATCATCCACTGCATTCTTAGACCACCTAGAAACGCCGGTGGTCATGTTACACAAAAAGGAATAAGTTCTTGCATTTGTAATAGAAGAAATCTCAAAAGTTCGGTCCTCTAATCCGGTTTTATCAAACTCCATGTCAATCGCCTCTCAAAGTAGAAAAATCAACTAATTATAGTTACTCTTCCGTCATACTCTTAATTGCCTCGTCGACGGCATCATCCTTCTTATTTCTCTTACCGGAAGCAATGGATGAAACCTTATCCACCATATCCGGCACCATGTCAAGGATCTTTGTGATGGTATCCTGATTCTTGACATTCACAAGACGTGTCTGTCCATTCTGAATTACAAGCACTGCGCTTGGTGACAGCTTAGCTCCAAGACCGCCGCCTGCATTGTTCTTGGTATCCCCGGAAAAAGCTCCGGCGCCGACTCCAAACGCCACATCAACAAGAGGAACGATAATTGTATCATTGACCGTCACTGCATCTCCCACAACCGTCTTTGCACTGACAAAGCTGTCCATGCCCGCAAAGAGTGATTCCACTGTTGAATTGAATTTTGTATTTTCTGCCATAATAACCTCCTAATTCTTTAATATATGAATTATTTTCTTAACATCTTTATTAAAATATACCCTCAGAGCAATAAAAATTAATTTTCCTAACAGTATCCTTCCCTTGAAGCCACAGTCAGCTTCCAATACCTTCTCATCCCACACCGGAGTAATATTGATTACAAGATTCGTCGCAGCGCGCACAACCGCCGCCGCTCCTAAAAGTTCTCCAAGGAGTGCCGGGTCATCAAGTCCAAGCTTAAGATTAATCACATGGCTTCCAGGAAGAATATGGCGTAGCAATACCTTAAGCTGTCTCATAAGAAAAGAAAGCACTGAACGATTTTCTTTCAACATCGCCACAACAGACTTGACACTTTCCATTATACCACCGGATTTGTCTTTTGTGTGAAAATTTTTATTTTTTTTGTCTTTTTTTTCAGATTTTGGATTTCTTTTTTCAGGTTGTCTGTCTTTTGTCCGATGCACATCAGTTTCAGACTGCATTTTAGGTTCAGACTTTATTGGCAGTCCAGGCTGTAAATCCTGCTGCAAAATGCTATCCGTATCTGTCCTCTGTTCTTCAATGCGTTTGTTTTGCTGCTTGTCATCCTTACCGGACAGCTTAAACCACAAAGCCCTTATATCTGTCGAGCTTTCCTTGCCGACCATTTCAAATCTCACCCTGAGTGCATGCAACAGGTAAGTTATCCTTGCCGTGACCTTAACTTCACCTTTATACTGTACATTTATATTATATCTAATCGGAACAAACAAAAGCAGACAAACCACAAGCAATACTATTCCAAGAATTACCAGAAGAACAATGCCGATAAACTTTAGAATCCATAATAAAATATTAAGTAAAAGCACAGACTACACCTCCGTATCAGAGGAAATAGTCCCCTGCCCTTTTCCGATGTCGGTATAGTCAGATTCATAGAAGCCAAGATATGTCCGTATATTAAAATTATTCCCGGATTTATACATCCCATCCACAAGTCCTGTTACAATATCCATAGCCTCTTCACGTCCCTTGGCTATACCTACAACATATTTGTCTTTTCCGTCAAAGTGGGACTGCTTAAGGGTGACTGAACGATAAATGTCTAGGATATTGCTATCCCTGCTTTCAGGCAGAGTAAGCACAAACACATCCGGCTCCGGCTTGCCCTTTTCGAGCCGGTGAATAAGGCGTGACTTACTCTTGGCAGCCTTTTCTCCACAATATAGCTTTTCATACCAGATATAATGCACGCCCATACTCCGCCTCCGTTCTTTATTTATTCATTCATAATATCAAGCATAAGCTTCATGCAGGCCTTCCTCTCGGCTTCATCACTGCACTGGCCAAGTGCCACATGAACATATTTTCTTATTTCTTCAAGATTATTAAAGAACACCGGCAGACTGCTCAAAATGCCGGCCATAACTCCACGGTTAAATACGCGGTCATGCTCCTTGAAAAACTGTGTCAGTTCTTCAGTCAGCTCGTCGCATTTACGGTTAATATATGCTTCATCTGCTGAAACTGCCTCTGCCTTCTCCGTCTCAAGCTTCATAAAGCTGCTTCCTGAACATAGAAGTTCCATCTTAAAAAGTCTCTCATATGTATCTTTCATTCCCAGCTTCTGAACCTTATCCATGTATGAATTGTGGACATCGTCGAGGGCATAGCTTTCACCGGATAGCTGCATTGACAGCTTTTCCTGAACTCCCTCAATGGCAGAAAAACTATCAAAGTTCTCCTCTGCCGGAAGCATCCTGTCCTCAACAGCATCAACAGCCTCAGTAATAATCTTCAGGCAATGCTCCTTATCGGCACTGTCAACAAGTGCATCATTGACAGACAGAAGCACAGTATATGCATTGTTGACCGCATCCATCAAAAGTACATAAATATCCGTTACGGACACTACATACTCACTCGCCTCCGCAAGAGCCTGTACAGCCTTGTCATACTCCTCCTCAGTCATATCCGTGTAGGAAAAGCTCTCAAGCTCTCTTATGCTGTCCGCCAGCTCCTCAAATGCAGTGCCAAACTGTTCCGGCGTATATAACATGGATACTGAGCGAAGCATATAGATAAAATCCTCCACTGAATTAACATCCGCACCCTTATATATGGTGAAGGCTTCATGCAATAGCTCAAAAAATTTGTTTTTCGACAAACGCATTGGAAGCTGTCCCACAACCTGACCAATCTTCATATTGACCACAGTGTTGTCCTTGTCCGATGAAATATAATTAATTATATCCTTCTCAAACTTATCATCATAATAATCCGGATTAACATCACATTCCTTATAATTATATTCAATTCGGTTCAATACATACTCATAAATGGAGAAACGATCAGCATAAGCTGTCAGCACATCCATTCGAGCAATAAGCTCCTCGCGCAGCGCATCAATCTCTGTTAAGGCACAATCCACGTTCTCACGCGACGGTGCTCCCTGCATAATTCCTTTCCTTAATATCTGGACAAGCCTATCTGCATAACTTTCAACAAGCCTGTTATAGCCGCCATCTTCACCGTACACCTCAGAAAATGTATACAGATTGAGTGCAAGCTCAACATATCCTATTCTACCGTAAAGTGAATTCAGTCCTGCGGCATATCGGGACAGATTGCTCTCCACATTCTTACCCTTTGCAAGCTCTGCCGCAATATTACTAAGTTCTGCCATAATCTATTCCTCATCTAATACTTTATCAAAAATATGAAAACAATCAAAGGTTGCAAAATAATCCTTAGGTGTCTCAGCGCGTCTGATAAGCTTAACCGAGCCATCCTCGCATAAAAGCAGTTCTGCCGAGCGAAGCTTGCCATTATAATTGTAACCCATGGAGAAGCCGTGTGCTCCGGTATCATGTATAACAAGAAAATCACCCATATCAATCTTTGGAAGCATACGGTCAATTGCGAACTTATCATTATTCTCACACAATGAACCGGTAACATCATACTTATGGTCGCAAGGTTCATTCTCCTTACCCATAACTGTAATATGGTGATATGCACCATACATGGCAGGGCGCATCAGATTGGCAGCACATGCGTCACATCCGATGTACTCCTTATATGTGTGCTTCTCATGGATAGCCTTGGTCACAAGATGCCCGTAAGGAGCCATCATGAATCTTCCAAGTTCCGTGTAGATTGCCACATCGCCCATACCCGCAGGCACCAATACTTCCTCATATACCTTTCTTACACCTTCGCCTATTGCCATAATATCATTTGGTTCCTGGTCAGGTCTATAAGGTATTCCGATACCTCCCGAAAGGTTAATGAACTTAATATCGCAGCCTGTCTTTTCCTCCACCTCAACTGCAAGCTCAAACAAAATCTTAGCAAGTGTCGGGTAGTATTCATTAGTAACGGTATTGCTGGCAAGGAAAGCATGAATTCCGAATTGCTTTGCTCCCTTCTGCTTAAGAATCTTAAAACCTTCAATAAGCTGCTCCTTGGTAAAGCCG
Source organism: uncultured Clostridia bacterium (assembly GCA_945836135.1). Classification (GTDB taxonomy): domain Bacteria; phylum Bacillota; class Clostridia; order Lachnospirales; family Lachnospiraceae; genus CAG-882. The sequence continues at coordinate 10,150 of CAMAKT010000005.1, forward strand.
TACTTGGCATCTCCCGGATTGTCCATTATGGAATTGGCAATCTGGAAGTATCCGCCCGGATTAAAGCGGCAGGATATGGTCTCAGGAATGCCGCAGATATCATCCAGAAACTGTATATGAGTAAAATCATCAAGGTTAATTGTAGCGTTAATCTTATGGGCATATTCAAACTCTTCCGCCGGGGTTGCGTTTGAAGAGAACATAATATGACTGCCGTCAAAATCAAGGGCTTTGGCAAACATAAGTTCAGTAAGTGAGGAGCAGTCAACACCACAGTCATATTCCTTCAAAATATTAGCAAGGAATGGATTTGGAGTTGCTTTCACGGCAAAGTATTCCCTGAAGCCCTTATTCCATGAAAAAGCTTCCCTAAGTCTCTTTACGTTATCACGTATTCCCTTCTCATCATAGATGTGATAAGGGGTTGGATACATCTTGTCAATTTCCTTAAGCTTTTCTAGTGTTACAAACGGTTTCTTTTCCATTTTCATTCTCCTCTTTCTCCGGTTATGTAATTATTAATCATGTAATCTATGCCGGCTCATAATCACTTACTTTTCTGGCAGTCCTCGCAAATGCCATACAGCACTGTTCTGGAATTATCTATGCAAAAATGATGATGTTCGTATACATGCTCCTCAATCTGCTGCAGAAAATCACAGCTCACATGAAACAGTCTTCCGCATTTTACACATTTAAGGTGGAAATGACTCTGACACTTTGTATCATTGCCTTGAAACTGATAGCAGGCCCCCACACCTTCCTCAATGTAATATTTTCGCAGAAATCCCTCGTCAGCAAGTTTCTCCATATAACGATATATGGTAGTGCGTCCCACCTTATTGCCTTCGCTCTTAAGATGCTCAGTGACTTCATCAATTGTCACATGCCCATCCCGGCACTTCTTAAGGTAATCCAATATAATTTCTCTCTGCTTTGTGCGATATACGCTTTTCTCATTATTTTCCATTTTGTTTCTCCAAAACAATACATATTTCCATTATAACTACTCTTTATTCCTGTTGCAAGTAAATTTATGTTGTGTTACAATCCAGTTAATGCAAATAACACCAAAGGAGTACATATCATGCCGGGAATTCTCGCCCTATTATTAGTAATTATTGTCGTATTTTTAATATTTTTCTCAGAGAGTATGCAGAAAAAGAAAATGGCTGAACAGTTGCACACTGTAATCGGAAATCAAAAGGTTCTGTACGGCAGCATGGCAAATCTGGCTTTCGGAACAGGCTTTGTCCGCGGATATTTTGCACTTACGGAACGCTATATCTACTTTATAGAAAGTAAAAAAGACGGCACTATTAAGGTTTTATTACAGCTCAAGTATGAAGAAGTGCAGAATTACAAGCTTCATTTTGTTCTATTTATTGAAGGTCCGGATCACAGCGTATATGAAATCAAGGCAACCAGTATTACCACCGCATATAACATTCTTTCCAATCAGCTAAAGAAGAATAATGCATAAGATACAAGCAAATAACCCCCGGATTCGGGGGTTATTTAATGTAATTTATTTGGCTTAGCTTTCATTACTGTCCAAGTATTTTCAATGCAAGTTCCAAGGCCGCAACTACTGCCTGTTCCCGCACGCTTTGACGATCCCCCTCAAAGACATGGCGTTCAACCACAATTTCTCCGTCAAAATAACAGCCTATATAGCACAGACCTACGGGATAATCAGGTGTTCCTCCGTCGGGACCGGCAATGCCAGTAACCGACAGCGCCACATCGGCTCCGGCTGCTTTAGCTGCTCCCTCCGCCATCTCATAAGCAACCTGTTCACTGTATACGGTGTATTTTTCTAATGTCTCATTTTTAACCCCCAGTTGTCTTATCTTCGCATCCTCCGAATAGGTGACATAGCCTGTATCAAACACGTCTGAAACGCCTGCCACATTGACAAGTGTGGAGGCAATCATCCCTCCCGTACAGGATTCTGCCGTAGTAATGCGCAGTTCCCTCTCAAATAATATTCTGACTAAATCTTCTTCAAGTGCCATACTGCATCCTTCCGCTTATGTTTGTTATAAAGTATTTTTATCTTAATTATCCTTAAGCACATCCTTGTTCTGAACAAGGTATACGATAAGTGAATACACCGTAAGTACCAGTGCAGCGTAGATAAATGCCTGTTCCACATAACGCATAAAATCAAATGGCAGTCTGGCAATCAGCAGGCAGCACATAATCATCTGCACCGTGGTCTTAATCTTGCCCGACATTCCTGCGGCAATGACAATATTGCGCTGTGCCGCTATTAATCTGAAGCCGCTTATAATAAATTCCCTTGCAATAATTATAATTACAATCCATGCAGGCATAAGCCCCATCTCAATAAATGCGATCATTGCAGAGCATACCAGAAGCTTATCAGCCAATGGATCCATGAATTTGCCGAAATTAGTCACAAGGTTATATTTTCTGGCTATCTTGCCATCTAAAAGGTCTGTAAGACTTGCTATAACGAATATCGCCAATGCAACATATCTGCTTGCCGGGAAGAAATTCGTCATAAGAAAAAACAGAAAAAAAGGTATCATAATTACTCTTGCTATTGTAAGTTTGTTTGGTAAATTCATTGTACCAGCTCTCCTATCAAATCATATTCTAATGCTCCCGTAACCTTCACTCGGCAGAAGTCACCGGACATAAGTTCCTCATCCGTGTTGATAAATATATACCCGTCCACATTCGGTGCATCCATGTACGTTCTGCCCACATAGGCATTCTCATCGGCCACCTTTCCCTCTATCATCACAGTGACAATTCTGCCAATCTGAGCCTGTGACAAATCTGAAGAAACATCCTGCTGAAGTTCCATGAGTCTGTCACGCCGTTCCTCCTTAACCTCTTCCGGTATCTGGTTCTCCATATCGGCAGCAGCAGTCCCCTCCTCCGGTGAGTAGGTGAACACCCCAAGTCTGGTAAATTCCATCTCGTCGATGAATTCCATAAGTTCCTCGTGATCTCTTTCCGTCTCTCCCGGAAAGCCTGCAATGAGAGTTGTTCTAAGGGCAATATCGGGTATCTCTTTTCGAATCGCAGCAATTCTTTCCTTAAGTTCCTTGCAGGTTGTCTTGCGATTCATGCGCTTAAGCACATTGTCAGAGGCGTGCTGAATAGGTATGTCCAGATAATGGCATATCTTTGGTTCTTCTTTAATCACCTCTATAAGCTCATCGTAAATCTCCTCCGGATAGCAGTACATAAGTCGAATCCAGCGTAGCTGTGGTATACGGCATAATCTTCTTAACAGTTCATGCAGCATCTTCCTGCCATATAGATCAACACCATACAGTGTAGTCTCCTGTGCCACAAGAATCAGCTCCTTGACACCTCCATCGGCAAGTGCCTGTGCCTCCGAAACCAAATCCTCCATCGTAAAGCTTCTGTAATGTCCTCGCAGCTTCGGTATAATACAGTAGGTGCAGTACTTGTCACAGCCTTCTGCAATCTTAAGATGCGCATAGTGACCTCCCGTAGTCACTATTCTCTTAGCCTTAGCCACCTCCGGCTTATAATCTGACATGCCGAAAATCAGGTCAACCTCCGGCAGTTCTGCCTTAATCTCTTCTTTATAGCGCTGTGCGAGACACCCGGTAACAATAAGCTTCTTACACTTTCCTGTCTCTTTAAGCTTACCCATCTCAATAATGGTATTGATGCTTTCCTCCTTTGCATCACTTATAAATGCACAGGTATTAATTATAATAATGTCTGCCTCATACTCATCATCCGTAAGCTCATAGTGCTCCTCATTAAGCATCCATAGCATTTTCTCCGAATCCACAAGATTCTTATCGCAGCCCAATGACACATAAAATACTTTCACTTAATTTCTCCTTACATTAACGGTGCAAACAACCGAAGTATAGCTTTAAAATACTCAAAAATAACCGAACGCTTCTTAGGCTTATCCTCTTTGATAACCTCTGCACTTTTCTCAAAAGTCTCATAGAAATCCTTTTTAAGCTCTGCAAGCGCTGTCGAATTATACATAAAGGTTCCGCATTCAAAATGCAGATACAGGCTGCGGTAGTCCATATTGATTGTGCCAACCACGCCAACCTCGTCATCGCAGACATAGCATTTGGCATGGATAAATCCCGGAGAATAATGGTATATTCTGACTCCCGCCTCTAACAACTGCGGATAATACGACTTCGTCAGCATATAAATTATCTTCTTGTCCGGTATCCCTGGTGTCACAATACGAACATCAACACCGCTCTTTGCCGTAAGACACAGTACTTCCATCATCTCATTGTCAATGATAAGATACGGCGTGTATATGTACACATATTTCTTAGCATGCCTGATGATATTAAGGTATACATTCTCACCTACGCACTCATGGTCAAGAGGCGTATCTGAAAATGGGATAACCACCGCCTCATTATTAACAGCATGATACTCCGGTATTTCAAAATAACTGTCATATTCTTTGTCCGTGTCCTCAATAGCATTCCACATCTGCAAAAACATAACCACATGGTTGCGCACGGCATCACCACGTAGCATTACAGCAGTGTCCTTCCAATGACCATAAGGATTGATAATGTTAAAATACTCATCGCACATATTAAAGCCGCCATTGAAGCTTACCCTGCCGTCAACCACCGTTATCTTACGATGATCACGATTATTCATGAAAATATAGAAAATAGGCACTAACGGATTAAAAGCGCGGATTTTGATTCCTTTGGACTGAAGGCGCTTCACAAACTTATTGTTGAAATAGCCAAGGCTTCCGAAGTCATCATAAATAATGCGCACTTCAACGCCTTCTTTTACCTTGCGCTCCAATATCTCTTCTATCTTCTTAAAGGCTTCGCCGTCCTCAAAGGCAAAATACTCCATAAAAATGTAGTGCTCTGCTCCCTCAAGCTCCCTAAGTATTGCCTCATATGCTTTATCTGTTTCCGGATAATATGTAATATCCGTATTCTTGTATGCTCCATACCCGCTGTGCTCGGACAGATAGTAGCATTGGGATTTCACATCCTTATTATTGTCAAGCTCATTAATAATCTGCTCATCCTGCGCCTTGTACACATCAAAACGTGCATTTATCGCGGAGAATTTACGGTTAAGCTTTCTGGGAACTCTTGACTGGCCCACAAAAGCATATAAGAATACACCAAATACCGGGAAAGTAAGTGTAACAACCGCCCATACAAGCTTATAAGCAGGGTTATCACGGTTCAATACAATTCCAAGAACCATAATAATTCCGATTACCTTGGCTGCTATCGTCAGCTCTATATAATAATTATTCAATCGGTACACTATAGAGAATAACCATAAAAACTGAAACAGTATACTGATTCCGACAACTACCGCACGTCCGAATAAAATATTAAGAAATCTTTTCACACTACGCCTCGATTCTGCGCTCTTATGCGCCTAAATTGCTTCCGAGCAGAATTCCCATAATACTCTTGCAGGAGAAAGCCTTTTTTTTATGGAATTGTGTATACAGTTCCTCTAAGTTCTCCTCTGAATGTTCCGTCTCCTTGGAATAAATTCTCATTATGGTAATCTGGTCAACAAACGAAAAATCATTATTTTTATCATACCAAGCCATTCCTGATAGTTCCTGCATAATAAGAGCTGCACAGGCAAGCTGAGCTTTTTCAAAAAGTCTGTCGTCAAATACAGCACGAAGAAAATAGCGATAAATATAATAAACCAGGAGATGCTCGTACTCGTAATCGCGTTTGTGTATCAGTATAGCAGAATTTTCTGCATTTGGCATCCCCTTTTTTATATATTCTTCTGCGTCAGAAAGCATCACCGGCCATTCATTCTTGATGTGCTCCAGGGACTTATATGTGTCAAGCCACTCAAGAAGGCTTATATCCGCTTTCCTATATTTTGAATATTTATTAATAAGCTTATTGAGTCTGCTCCTGATAAATGTTTCGTCCTTATAATCGGATATAATCCCGGAAAGTCCGGAACTCTTTATCTTCTTTTGAAGTGCAGCTGCAAAATCAAGGAAAAGAACTGCTCTGTGGTTAATCTGCAAATCCCGGTTCTGACATATATTGTATGCTGTTTCTCTTGCAGCGCACAGATTATAATACAGCCCGGCGTCTATATCATTGTACCCGCTAATCTTCTCATCGTTCTCGTACATTTCAAACTTTATAGGCTGTGTTCGTTTCATTATAAGTTCTGCTGCAATCGGACAGGAAAGAGATATTCCTATCTCTCTGGTATTTCCAAATTCCGTGATATGCCGCGGGAAATTGGTACAGGTCTCACACAGCTTATCTTTGCCTAGCTCGGAATAGATATCACACAGATTTCTATCATTTAAAAATGGGCATCTTGCATTATCCTGAAGGATAAATCTGTCCTCAACGGGATAATCCACAAGCATGCTTCTAAGTCTGTCCCCAAATGTGCCTTCTACGCTCTTATAATATGCACTTGACTTTTTATCAACATCTACTTCCCATCCGGCACAACAGGTGTCAATGCATTCTCCTCCGATACACTCAAAATCTTTGTAATATTCAGGTATTCTGATTTTCATGGTAACTCCTTGCAAATACTATATATACATAAAAAGAACACCAAAATGAAAGCCATTCTGGTGCTCTTATTGATTCTAAAACTATTACAGATACCAATTATATGCACTGCTATAATAGCTGCTATATGTTCCGTCTGAGCCATATATTGATGAAGTATTGCCTGCATTCTCTGCTGCACTGCTGATTGCGGAAGCCCTGACAAAGGTCTGATAAGCCATGGAGTCTGAACCGTTAAATAACGACTTAACCTTAGAAATATCAGCGTTCTTAAGTGCCTTATCATCAACAGTCAGTGTCTTGTCATCATTAATTGTAATTCCAATCTCACTAAGTGCATTCCTGTATGCTGACGTCTGGCTTGTCATAAAAGAAACCTTACCGGTAACCTTCTTATTGGAGGTGTCCGCCGCTTCCTCGACTAATGTATTATAATCGCTAACATAGCTCTTGACAGCGGATACAATATCATTCGTAACCGAATCAGCCTTCTTAAAAAGACTCTTGGAAGCACTTGTGTCGGTAAGCTTGGCTGACGAACTGTATAAATCATCGGCAGCATCCTTAACCACGGCAAGCTGCTTGTTCTCGGCAACGGAATTAACCGGCTTCTTATTAGCCGCTACAGTATTACTGCTTGAGCTGTTATCCTTGGTATAATATGCGTTGAGTAGTTTCTTATATGCACCTGTTCTGATTGAAGTATACTCAGATAAAGAGGCATATAGACCGCTGTTAAACGAACCGGCAGATGTACTGTTTCCCATATTACCGAATAATGTATTAACCGATAACGACATATTATGCACCCCTTTCCGCATAATGCATATTCTCTTACATCTACAGCATATACTTATTTGCCATGAATGTCAATCTTTTATTTTACACATATCTTTACGCGAACATCATTATGAGAACCAGCACACCAAGAACTATTCTGTACCATCCAAAAACCGTAAAATCATGCTTCTTAATATAGCTCATAAGGAACTTAATAGCTATAATTGATACCACAAAGGCAACAACCATTCCAAGAATAAGTGCCAGAGCTTCAGCAGCGGTAAAGGCAAAGCCAAATTTGAGAAGCTTAAGAAGGCTCGCTCCGAACATTACCGGAATCGCAAGATAAAATGTAAATTCTGCCGCAGCCGTTCTGCCCACACCTATCATCATGGCTCCCACTATCGTGGCACCCGAACGTGATGTTCCGGGAATAAGAGCAAGCACCTGGAACACACCTATAAGTGCCGCTGTCCGGAAGGATATTTCGCTGATATCCTTAATCTTGAATTCTTTGCCCTTGTGAAGCTTCTCAACAATGATAAATGCAATACCATACACAATAAGCATCACTGCAACCGTAGGTGCGTTGTAGAAAAGTTCGTCTATCTTATCATCAAAAGGAAGTCCGATAATTGCTGCCGGAAGGCTGGCAATAAGAATCTTCCCCCACAGAATAAGCTTATCCTTATTCCATGACAGCTTTTGGGCTGAAGCATCATTTTTCTTCGTAAGGTCTAAAGGTATCAGCTTGCCAAAATAAATAACAACAACAGCCATAATGGCTCCAAGCTGCACAAGTACATCAAACATTTCCTTGAATTCTTCACTCATATTCAGCTTCATGAATTCATCCACAAGAATAAGATGCCCGGTGCTGCTTATCGGCAGCCATTCAGTAATGCCCTCTACAATTCCAAGGATAATAACCTTAATATATTCTATTAACTCCATAACGCTCTCCTTATTAATTAATCCATATAAAGAAAATAAGGGCTGTTATAAAACAGCCCGTCTTATCTGTTATTCGTTGCAGTTCTCATCACCGACAATCTTAATCTTAGACTCGTACAGTTCCTCAATAGCTATTGATAAAGGCTTATTTGCTGACTTTGTCTTAACAAGCGGTTCATCACCTGCAATAATCTGTCTTGCTCTCTTAGCAGTGGCAAGTACGATTGAATAACGGCTCTGAACAATAGGCTGCTCGCCCGGCTCAACATCGCTGTTAACAACTGCCATCAAGTCTGTATAAGATGGATGTAACATCATAATTCTCCTTCCGTGAAGGACTTAAGCCCTTCCTTAATATTCTCGATAATCGAAATATTGCCGTAACTGTTATTATGACCTGTTTTTATAATTTTGTCAATAGTTTCAACGCAATCATCAAGAACATCATTGACTACTATGTAATCATAAGCTTCCACTCCCTCAGCCTCCTCAGCTGCACGAGCCATGCGCTTGCGTATGGTGGCTGCATCCTCAGTTCCTCTGTCGGTAAGACGCTGTATAAGGGTGGCTGCATCCTTAGTCGTAATGAAAATAAGTACCGCATCAGGAAACTTACCTTTAATCTTGAGAGCACCCTGAATCTCAATCTCAAGCAGGACATTCCTGCCCATAGCAAGCTGTTCTTCCACGTATGCCTTAGGGGTTCCGTAATAGTTACCCACATACTGTGCATACTCCACAAGCTCTCCCGCCTGTATCATAGCTTCAAATTCTTCCTTAGTCTTAAAGAAATACTCTCTTCCGTCCTCTTCACCCGGTCTTGGTTTTCTTGAGGTAGCCGACACGGACAATGCATAATCATTATACTTTGCAACAAGTGCCTTCATCGTAGTTCCCTTACCCGCACCGGAAAATCCTGATACAACCACAAGCTTACCTTTTTCCATAATCCTTAATCCTGCTTTCTTATCTTATATACGATACTTATTCAATATTCTGTATCTGTTCTCTTACCTTTTCAATCTCAGTCTTCAGTGTAATTGCACAGTTGGTAACTTCCAGGTCATTAGCCTTGGAAAGTATGGTATTAGCCTCACGGTTCATCTCCTGCGCAATGAAATCGAGCTTTCTTCCGACACTTCCGCCTTCTAAAAGCGTAGCCCGCATATTCTCAATATGGCTCTTAAGTCGTACAGTCTCCTCGTCAACGCATATCTTATCTGCAAAAATTGTAACCTCTGTTGCAATTCTGCCATCATCTATTGATGAATCTGCAAGGAGCTCCCTGACCTTGTCTTCTAACTTAATTCTATATTCCTCAATTACCTGAGGGCTTCTTATCTCAACAAAATTCACCAAATCAAACATATTGTCAAGCTTGTCAAGCAAATCGTCCCTTAGATGCTCCCCCTCCTTAATTCTTGTCTCCACAAATAACTGGCATGCATTCTCAACAGCTTTCTCAAGCAGATGCCATATTGTCTCGTCATCCCCATCCTGATCCTCCATGGTGATGACCTCCGGCATCTTGGCAAGTGAGGACACTTTGATATCGTTCTCAATACCAAACTGCTCTGACATATATTTGAATATGCTCATGTACTCACCGGCAAGATCCTCGTTATAATGCAGACATACTTTGTCCTCAGAAAAATCCTCATATGTAATAAATATGTCAACCTTGCCCCTGCTAATATATTTCTTAAGGATGTTCCTTATTCCTGCTTCATAAAAATTCAACTTCTTAGGCATCTTAATGCCCGTCTCAAGATAACGGTGGTTCACGGACTTCATCTCCACAGTAATCTTGCGTTCCTCATCGGCAGCCTCATATCTGCCAAATCCTGTCATGCTCTTAATCATCGGATAGCCTCCATATCTCATAGTTGTCCAAGACTTTAAAAAAGTATATCACATTTCATCCGGATATGCTACAATTAAATATGTTTAACTGTTACAAATTAATAGAAAGTTGAGGATATATCATGGCATTTGATGGATTTGTTGTCGCAGCACTGGTAAAGGAAATGAATGATACCATTGCAGGCGGACGTTTGTATAAAATTGCACAACCTGAGGAAGATGAGCTTTTCATCACAATTAAGAACAATAAGGAACAGTACCGTCTCCTTCTCTCAGCCAATGCGAGTCTCCCTCTTGCTTATTTATTGGAGGATAACAAGCCCAGTCCCCTAACTGCGCCTAATTTCTGCATGTTGCTCCGCAAGCATATAAGCAACGGACGTATTGTCTCCATTACACAGCCGGGACTTGAGCGTATTATACGTTTTGAAATCGAACATCTTGACGAAATGGGAGATTTGTGCAAAAAATTTCTTATTGTTGAACTGATGGGAAAACACAGCAATATTATTTTCTGTGATGAAAACAACATAATAATTGACAGTATCAAGCACATTCCTGCCTATGTAAGCTCCGTGCGTGAGGTGCTTCCCGGACGTGAATATTTCATTCCAAATACCACAGGTAAACATAATCCTTTCACCGTCAACCAAAGTGAATTTGAGCATGATGTATGTTCCAAACCTTTTGAGCTTAGCAAGGCAGTTTACTCTTCTTTTACAGGAATTAGTCCTGTAATTGCTGAGGAAATATGCCACGTGGCATCCATTGACAGTCATACTTCTGCCGGTTGCCTTACCCCTGATGAAAGACTGCATATTTTCAATATTTTCTCATCGGTTATGGAGGATATTTCCGGCGGCATTTTCTCTCCATGTATTGTTTATAAGGATGATGAACCTGTGGAATTTTCCGCAATACCTCTTACCATGTATTCCTGTGATGCTTCCGTAGCTTCAGGAATCAGCTACCGCACGGAGCATTTTTCTTCAATCAGTACAGTTTTGCTCAATTTTTACGAAAAAAAGAATGCTCTGTCCCGTATTCGCCAACGATCTGCGGATTTGCGCCAGATTGTCAATACTGCCTTAGAGCGCAATTACAAAAAATATGATTTACAGCTTAAGCAGCTTTCCGACACCGATAAGCGCGAAAAGTATCGTATCTACGGAGAGCTTCTTAACACCTATGGTTACAATATTCCCGAAGGTACCAAGAGCTTTGAAGCACTTAATTACTATACCAATGATATGATTACCATACCCCTGCAGCCGGACTTAACAGCAAGAGAGAACAGTGTCAAATATTTTGAGCGCTATAACAAGCTTAAGCGTACCTACGAAGCCCTGAGTAAGTTGACACTTGAAACCAAGGCCGAGATTGAGCACTTGGAATCCATAAGCAACTCTCTGGACATCGCTGTATCTTATGAGGACCTGGTTCAGCTTAAAGAAGAGATGATTGAGTACGGATATATCCACCGCAAAGGACCTAAAGGCAAAAAAGAAAAGATAACCAGCAAGCCTTTCCACTATATCTCAAGCGATGGTTTCCATATGTATGTGGGCAAGAACAACTTCCAAAACGAGGAACTGACCTTTGGGCTTGCCACAGGAAATGACTGGTGGTTCCACGCGAAGAACATTCCCGGCTCCCATGTCATTGTTAAGGCTGAGAACAAGGAACTTCCGGACAATACCTTTGAAGAAGCAGCCCGCCTTGCAGCCCACTACTCCAAGGGACGTGCCCAGGAAAAAGTTGATGTGGACTATATACAGAAAAAACACATAAAAAAGCCGAACGCAGCGAAGCCCGGCTTTGTAATATACCACACCAATTATTCCATGACCATTGATAATGACCATCATAAAATGGGAACATTGGTTGAAGAATAAATCATTTTATATTTTTTTATAAAACACAAAAGCGGAATACTGTTTACAATCCCGTAAATAGTATTCCGCTTTAATTAACTTGAGTCTTCTAAAAAATATGAAGGAACTATCGCGTTACACCGGATAAGCTCCGTCCTTGGCTGCTGTAGCATCAACCTTGGTCTGCTGTGCTTCTCTGTACTTGAAGAAATCCATAGCAACCTGTGGGAAGAGTGCGTAGGAAAGCACATCCTCATCCTGCTGCTTGTACTGCTTCATCTCCTCCTCAAGCTTAGCAAGCTCAGGCTGGAGAGTATCTGCAAAGCGGCAGGTGATTGGCTGCTCGCCTGTAAGCTCAATAGCCTTCTGCTGAACTTCAGGATTGAAAGGCTTAACAGTCTTGCCGTACTTACCAAGAAGTAAGTCCTTGGACTCCTTAGTCATATTCTTGTATCTTTCGCCGAGAACAACATTGAGAACTGCCTGTGTTCCTACAATCTGGCTTGAAGGTGTAACAAGAGGTGGTTCACCGAAGTCCTTACGAACTCTTGGAACTTCCTCAAGAACCTCTGTAAACTTGTCCTCTGCCTTCATTTCCTTTAACTGGGAAACAAGGTTGGAAAGCATACCGCCAGGTACCTGGTAAAGAAGGGTCTTAATATTAACGCCCATAACCTTGGTGCTCATAAGACCACTCTTAATCCACTCCTCACGAAGAGGTGTGAAGTAAGCTGCAATCTCAGCAAGAAGATTCTGGTCAAAGCCAGGGTCATACGGTGTACCCTCAAATGTCTTTGCAAGAACCTCTGTAGCAGGCTGGCTTGTACCCATAGCCATAGGAGACATTGCTGTATCAATTCTGTCACAGCCTGCCTCAACAGCCTTAAGGTATGTCATTGAACCTACACCGGATGTATAGTGGGTATGAAGGTCAATAGGAAGGGATGTTCCCTCCTTGAGAGCCTGAACAAGCTCCGTTGCAGCATAAGGAACTAAGAGACCTGCCATATCCTTGATACAGATGGAGTTCGCACCCATATCCTCAATTCTCTTTGCCATATCCTTCCAGTAATCAAGAGTGTATGCATCTCCTAATGTATAGGAAAGAGCCACCTGAGCCTCAACGCCTTCGGAGTTAGCTGCCTTAACTGCTGTCTGAAGGTTACGAATATCATTCAGACAGTCAAAAATACGAATAACATCAATTCCGTTAGCTGCGGACTTCTTAACGAAGTATTCTACCACATCATCTGCATACGGACGATATCCGAGAATGTTCTGACCACGGAACAACATCTGAAGCTTGGTGTTCTTGAAGCCATCCTTAAGCTTACGAAGTCTCTCCCATGGGTCTTCCTTTAAAAATCTTAAACATGCATCAAAAGTTGCACCGCCCCAGCATTCTACAGCGTAGTAGCCAACCTTATCCATCTTCTCGATGATAGGAAGCATCTGCTCCGTTGACATTCTGGTGGCAATGAGTGACTGATGAGCATCACGTAAAACTGTTTCAACAATCTGAACCGGTTTCTTCTCTGCCATTTTAATTTCCTCCTGAATTAATATATGAAAGCAATATATAATCCTAAAATTGCTCCATTCATTTGCTCATGCAAATGAATTCCCGCAATTTCCAACAGCAATTCGCAATCCGGCTTATCAGCCTTCTTGCTCATCGCTGTTGCCATCTCTAAAGCAGAACCGAAATGGCCTGCAAGCAGTCCTTTCGGTTTTGCTTTGAGATGAGCTTATACTCCGAATATCGCCATAAAAGTACCTGCAACTACTGCCGTACCGATAACGCCTGCCACGTTAGGTCCCATTGCATGCATGAGTAAGAAGTTGGTAGGATCTGCCTCAGCACCTACCTTCTGTGATACTCTCGCCGCCATAGGAACTGCGGATACACCTGCCGAACCGATAAGCGGATTAACCTTACCCTTAGTAGCAATGCACATAAGCTTGCCGAATAAAACACCGGCTGCCGTACCAACTGCAAAAGCCACAAGACCAAGTACAACGATCTTAAGGGTATCAGCCTTTAAGAATGCCTCAGCACTTGTAGTTGCGCCTACTGATGTACCAAGGATAATAACCACGATGTACATAAGTGCATTGGATGCGGTCTCTGTAAGCTGCTTAACAACGCCGCTCTCCTTGAAAAGGTTACCAAGCATAAGCATACCGATAAGTGGTGCAGTTGAAGGAAGAATAAGAACAACTATAATGGTAACAATGATTGGGAAGAGAATCTTCTCAAGCTTGGATACCGGACGAAGCTGCTCCATCTTAATCTTACGCTCTTTCTCAGTTGTAAGAAGCTTCATAATAGGCGGCTGTATAATAGGAACAAGTGACATATATGAGTACGCTGCAACTGCAATCGGACCCATAAGCTCTGTCTGTCCTAACTTACCTGCAAGGAAAATGGATGTAGGACCGTCAGCACCACCGATAATGGAGATAGCTGCGGCTGCCATACCATTGAATCCAAGGATAATAGCAAGGAAATATGCACTGAAAATACCAATCTGTGCTGCTGCACCCAAGAGGAAACTCTTAGGGTTTGCGATAAGCGGACCGAAATCGGTCATGGCACCTACACCCATGAAAATCAGGGACGGAAGGATGCTCCACTCATCAAGTAAGTAAAAATAATGCAATAAACCTGCGGCCTGACTTCCGGATGCCTTGGCCTCTTCCACTGTCATCATAATGTCCGGGAAAAGGTTTACAAGGAGCATACCAAAGGAAATAGGAACCAGAAGAAGCGGCTCATAACCCTTCTTAATAGCCAGAAACAGGAAAAATAACGCAACAGCCACCATAATAAAATTCTTGTATGACAGCGTCATAAAGCCCGTCTGGTTCAGCAGGTTCACCAATGTGTCTGTAAAGATTTCCATCTTTTAACCTCCTGTATTCGATATGAGGCTAGTATTAGTTCATAGTAGCTAATACGGAACCTGCTTCTACAGATGCGCCTGTAGCAACGTCAATGCTTGCGATGGTGCCGTCCTGTGGTGCAACCACATCGTTCTCCATCTTCATAGCCTCAAGAACAAGAATAACCTGTCCCTTCTTAACTGCAGCTCCGGCATTAGCCTTAACTGCTACAATCTTGCCCGGCATAGGTGCTGTAATCTTAACTGCGCCTGTACCTGCGGCTGCCGGAGCAGGAGTTGCTGCGGCCTTTGGTGCTGCCTTAGGTGCTACCTTTGGAGCGGCTGCCGGAGCACTTACTGCGCCTGTGCCCTCTTCTACTGTTACATCATATACATTACCATTTACTGTGATAGTATAACTCTTCATGTTAATCCTCCTAAATCAGGCCTTAGCCCATTTGCTGTTATTTGATCTTCTAATTGAGCGGACTACAAATCCATCTGTGGAAGTTCCGGTGGAAGCTGCGATAGCTGCTGTGATAACAGCAACAAGCTCTAAGTCATCTGAAAGCTCCTCGCTCTCCTCCTTAACCTCAATCTGGGATACGGTATTAACAACCGCTGTTTCTGCAAGCTCTGTCTTATTCTTCTTACCTGCCAGGGCAGCCTCAAGCTTCGGAATATACTTAAAAAGGCTGATAATGAAAGAAATAAAAATAAGTACCGAAAAAACTACAATCAAACAGATGACTGTGTTTATAGCCGCATCAGTAATTGCACTGCCAATTATCATACATGTCACCTCGCATTAAACCGTGCCATGCTTCTTGCTTGGGCGGTCTTCTTTCTTAGTGAATAACATCTCAAAAGCACCTATAACATACTTTCTTGTATCAGCCGGCTCAATAACCGCATCAACATAGCCTCTCTTAGCAGCAGCTATGGCGCTTGACTGAAGTGCTGCATACTCGGAAGCCTTCTGGGCAATAAGCTCAGGCTTGTCAGCATACATAATCTTGGCAGCCATGTTGGAATCCATCATTCCGATGCTTGCATTACTCCATGCATAAGTCATATCAGCGCCGATTGCCTTGGAATTCATAGCCACATAAGCACTTCCGAAAGCCTCACCGATGATTACGTTAACCTTAGGAACTGTCGCATTTGCGAATGCGTATGTAAGCTTAGCTGCGGCCTTAGCCATATTCTTCTCAGCATCGACTGTAGCCTTGTAACCCTTAACATTGGTAAGGGAAAGTACAGGGATGTTAAAGGAATCACAGAAATTAATGAATTCTGCAGCCTTCTCGCAGCCTTCCGGAGATAATACAGCATCGAACTTGGCAGCTTCCTTCATCTCGTCGTCATATACCACTGTTCTGTTGGCTACTGCACCTACCGTAACACCGTTCAGTCTCATAAAGCCTGTAACCATGTCCTTAGCATATGCCTTCTTAACCTCAAAGAACACATTATTGTCTGCGATATCGGCAAGAGCGATTGATGTATCTCCAACAGCATTGGCAATTGTATCGCTCACTCTGTTGAGGTCATCGTTACACTCATCAAAAGCGCCGTCCTCATTGTTAGCAGGAAGAATTGAAACAAGCTCTCTTATCTTGTCAATAATCTCCGCTTCTTCGCCAACAACATCAACGATGCCTGCCTCTTCGCTCTGGAACTTGGCAGTAGCTGTGTCAAGCTTGGCTGTGTAGTTGCCGTCAAGAGCGTTCGGGCTGTTGACAAATAACTTAGCTGACTTCTCTTCCATGAATGTAAAATCAGTAAGAGTAGGCACAACTGCCATACCGCCGCCACAGGTTCCGAAAATAGCTGTAATCTGCGGAACAACGCCTGATGCCTGAACCTGCTTCAGGTATATCTGGCCAAAGCCGTTCAGTGCGTCGGTTGCCTCCTGTAATCTTAATCCGGCACAGTCTACAAGACCGATAACCGGTGCTCCCATCTTAAGTGCTAAATCATAAAGATTAGCGATTTTCTTAGCATGCATCTCACCAATGGAACCACCAAGTACTGTGGCATCCTGGCTGTATACATACACAAGACTTCCATTGATAACACCATAACCTGTAATAACACCGTCTGCAGGTGTGGCATTGTCGCTTAAGTTAAAATCTGTGTTTCTTGCTGTTACAAAACCACCGATTTCAACAAAACTGTTATCATCAAGCAGAGCTTCTATTCTTTTGCTTGCTGATACCTGTGCTGTGTTGCTCATTATTCAGCCCTCCATAAATGTATTTTGGAAAATTTATTCAATTTATGCCGTTTATAATTGTATTACGAAATAAGCAAATTATCAAGTACCATTTTTAAAAACCATCTATAATCAACTTGTTCAACAGCCTCCGTTGCAGTGATGGGAAATGCAGTATACCTTTCATCATTTATGTAAATAATGGCTTTCCCCATAGTATCTCCTACATTGACCGGAGCCATTACATAATCTTCAAGCTCATATATTACCCGTACCTTATCCGTATCGTTAAGCAACATCGACAATTCTCCGTCGATTCGTGTTCCGGTGCTTTCCGCCTTGCCGTCAAGCACAGCCACCCGCTTATACTCCTCTACGGTGGTAAATACCTTCTTTTCGAAAAAATTGTTGACTCCATATTCCATAAGTTTGCGGGTATCCTTCCACTTGTAAGTTCGATTGCCAGGCCATCCGCTTCCCAGCACAACCGTTATAAACACTCTGCCATCAGAACGGAGTGCCCCAACAAAGCAATATCCGGCATCACCGGTAAATCCTGTCTTAATTCCGAATGCACCTTTCATCTGGTCGAGAAATGCGTCTTTATTGTTCGCACTGCAGCTACGTTTTCCGTTAACTTCTGAAAAGGAGTGGCTTCTAGTTGCCGTAATCGTGTTAAAATCTTCATTTTGTACCGCATAAGCAGCTATCATTGCAAGTTCCCTGGCAGTTGTTGAATGCTTACCATTCTCATCTTGGGCATCAAGTCCGTTGGGGGTAATAAAATATGTATTGGTACAGCCAAGCTCAGCCGCCTTACTGTTCATAAGCCCTGTAAAAGCTGCCACACATGCCTTGCTCTCCTCCACACTACGCTTTGCGGCATCCTGTTCTTCTACATCACAATACATGGAACCTATATGTTCCGCAATAGCCACCGCCACATCATTGTAGGATTCAAGCATCATTCCGTAACATAAATCCGACAGGACATACTGCTCTCCCTGGCGAATGTTAAGTTGCACGTCCGGCATTGACGCAGCATACTGTGACACGGTGACAACATCCTGCAAGTTTCCGTATTCAAGTGCAATAACCAGCGTCATAATCTTAGTGGTGCTTGCCATAGCACGGACTTCATCGCAGTTTTTTGCATACAACACCCTCCCTGTATCCGCATCCATCAGGCAGGCTGAAATGGCATACAGCTCCGTCGGCTTTGGCGCCGCAGAATACGATATTGATGCTGTTGCCATGGAAAATACAAGCAATACGGATATAACCTGTCTAATTAATCTCATTTTACCCTTAGTCCGCCATAGCCATTTTTGATAAAATATATGTTGCCCCGGGCGTAAAAATACCTTTAGGAAAATGTGTATGCATATAATGATAAAGGGCCGTCGCACATAACGTGCGACGACCCAATGTCTTAAAACTCAACTAACATGTATTAATTACTCTGCTTCTTTGCCTGCTTTGCTGCAAGTGCCTTGTCAGTAGGTTTTACCAGCACAAGTGAAATAACAAGCGCAATTATGTAAAGAGCAATTGTAACGTACAGTACAGTCTGATATCCTGTAGGATTAACTTTAATTATCTCTATGGTTCCATCCGCAAGAACATGCTCAATATCTACAGGTGTTCCAAACTTGTTCACAATCCATGTTGCCATCTGGTTGCCGGTAAGTCCTGCAAAGCCCCATGCAGAAAGTGTTATTCCATGTAATGCACTGATGCTTCCCATGCCGTAATGGTCGGAAAGCAATGTAGGAACATTGGAAAAACCACCGCCATAGCCTGCGTTTATAACGAAAATAAGGCAAAGCACAAGGACTGTAAGAACCATATTGCCTTCTCCGTTCTTAATACCGCCTGTAACAATAACAATAGCCGTAAATGCAATGGAAAGGATAAAGATTATCTTATATATTGTATTTCTGTCCTTCATTGTATCTGCCCATGCAGAAAAACCAAGACGACCGCCTGCATTGAATACTGCAGATACCGTGGCAATAATACCTGCAAAGCTTGCAAGACCGATACATTTTACAATCATCTTCTCCTGTGAAATCAGAGCAAGTCCACATGTAATGTTGATGTAGAACATTAACCAGATTCCAATATAATTACCAATCGGCTTGGACTTGATAACGGAGAGTATGCCTTCGCCCTTCTCCTTCTTCTGCGGCTCATGCCAGCCCTCAGGCTTCTTAAGCAGGAGATGTCCTACGAACATCATGACAAAATATACACCTGCCAGAATAAAGAACATCTTATAAATTCCGCCATCTCCAAGATTGTCAAGCAATGCCTACATGATCGGGCTTGCAATTGCCTTAGCTGCACCAAAACCTGCAACGGCAAGACCTGTAGCCAGACCCTTTCTGTCCTTAAACCAAAGCATCAGTGTCTTAACCGGCGACAGGTAACCTGTTCCGAGACCGATACCCATGATAAAACCGTAGCAAACATAAATACCAATAAGTGCCAGCATACTGCCCTGATGTGCTCCACCGTAATAGATAAAGAAACCGGTGCCTGCCATACCCAGAGAAAAACATAATGCCGCAATCAGAGAAGACTTGTGGATATCCTTCTCAACCACGTTACCTAAGAAAGCTGCCGACATACCAAGGAAAAAGATTGCAAAGCTGAACGCCCACTCCGTTGCGCCCTTGGAAAAGCCGATGTAATCCGCAATCTCCTGACTGAAGATTGACCAGCAGTATACAGTACCTATACTGCAGTGAAGCAGCAGTGCAGGAATGGCTGCGCGAAACCACTTATTATTGCGCCATCCCTTAGTGTTGTTTTGTGTTTCATTCATAACATATTACTTCCTTTGTATTTTTTGTAAATTATACACCCATATTTTATAAAATACAAGTTATTGTTTTATCCTATATCCGGTTCGTCCTTAAGCTCAATACTATCTGAGTGTTCACCATCCGTCTCAAAAATAATTATTTCATTTTCGCCTTTATTCAAAAGTGGCGCAGGAATATACAATCGTCTCTGTGGCCCGATTTTCCAGAAACGTCCTATATTAAATCCATTGACAAACGCACAGCCCTTGCCCCAACCTTCAAAGTCAAGGAATGTATCACAGGCCTCCTCCACATCAAATGTAAAGCGGTAAAAAGCAGGCGTATTCTCGATATAATCTTTGGAGAAATCAATCTCATCTACATTGTCAAGAGGTAGCGTGTATTGCTGCCAGTCGTTGTGCATATGCCCGTTAATCTGAACACAATGGTCAATACCCTTGCGCTGAAGCTCCAGATATGGTCCGAAATTGACTCTTCCCATATTCTCCACCAGAATATCAAGCGGCTCTCCCTTATCACACCTGATATCCAGCTTATGTTCTTCAAGAAGTTCCCTGTCATATAACACAGCAGCTTTTCTTTGTCCTATAAATATATTCGCCCTATCATTAGCCTTCCACAGCCTGATGCGCTCAACGCCTTCCTCCGTGTCAAGTGTGGAATGATATAAAATGTATCCATAGCTCTGCCCCAGCTTTTCCATGGACTGTGGAAATACAGAAAATACAGGCTTGCTGATATCATCAAGCACAGAAAACAGGCTTACCCTGTCGCCAACAGTAAGCTTTCCGTATGCCTTACGCTTAATCTCTGTTGAAAATCTAACCTCCGGGATGTCCCTGTACTTTGAAATAACCTGCTTGTAAAGTCTGTATTTCTCGGTGAGCTGTCCATCCTCCGTAAGCACTCCGTCATAATCATAGGAAGTAACATCCGGCGTAAGTTCGTCATAATAATTGGAACCGTTCATAAATCCGAAGTTGGTGCCGCCTTCGAACATATATATGTTCACATGACCAAGCTCCAGCATCTTATCCAGGTCCTTGACGCTCTCTTCAAGGTTCCCTCTCATATGCCCGCCGTTTCCCCAGTGGTCAAACCATCCTACCCAGAATTCGGCACACATAAGCGGGCCACCCTTGGTATACTGCTTCAATACCTCGAAACGCTCCTCCGTCTTAGAGCCGAAATTACCCGTCGGCAGCACCCCCTCGATACACCCGGCATTAAGACTTTCCCTGTAAGGACCGTCGGATGTGATAAATGGAACATCAATGCCCTGCTCCGTCATCAACTCCTTAATTGCCTTAAGGTAGGACGCATCCGTTGCGAAATAACCATACTCATTTTCAATCTGCATAAGTATAACCGGTCCGCCGTTGTCGATAAGAAGCGGTTTAAGCATTGGCATAAGTACACCATAGTATTCCCTGATATGCTTTACAAAGGGCTCATAATTCACTCTGAGCCTCATTCCGTCCTCCGCAAGGAGCCATGCAGGAAGCCCGCCAAACTCCCACTCAGCACAGATATATGGTGACGGACGCAGAATCACATACAGCCCAAGCTTCTGTGCGAGCTTTACAAAACCCACAACATCCAGCATTCCGTTAAATACAAACTGCCCCTTCTTAGGCTCATGCATGTTCCATGGAATATATGTTTCCACCGTATTGCACCCCATGGCAAGAAGCTTCTCAAGCCTGTCCTGCCAGTACTGAGGCACCGTTCTGAAATAGTGGATTGAGCCGGATATAATTTTAAACGGCTTCCCATCCAGATAAAAATTGTCCTTGATTTCAAACCTTCCCATAAGTATTCTCCTGCCTGTATAAGTTTGTTAAATAATACAGTTTCAGTTTAGCATGTGTGCAGGTATTGAGCAAGTCTCATTTATCTATCCTTAAATCCTGCAGGAATCGGCTGAAGAGATAAATAAAATGCTTGCAGAAGGAGCCAAGAAAGCATAAAATTAAAAATATAATTTATCACAGCATAGATAAGGAGAATTACAATGCGTTCATATATTTGTTTTCCGGAAGGCAAATTCAAGGTGCTCACCATGAGCTATGACGACGGTAAATTAGAGGACCGCCGTTTAATAGAGATATTTAATAAAAACGGAATCAAAGGTACATTTCATATTAATTCGGGCTTGTTTTCACAGGACATCCGTATTAAGGCTAGCGAACTCCCTGAGCTGTATGCGGGACACGAGATTGCATGCCATACCCTTACGCACCCTACAATAGGGCGCTGTCCTCTCAGTGAGGTAATTTCCGAGATTGCCGATGACAGAATTAACCTTGAGCACATCCTTAAGAAGCCTGTTCAGGGGCTTTCCTACCCTAATGGTTCATATTCCAAGGAAATAGAGGATGTTCTTCCTGCTCTTGGAATCAAATATTCCCGTATCGTCGGTGATTCTGACAATTTTGAACTTCCGACTAACCTGTATGAGTGGAAGGCAACCTGCCACCATAACCATAGGCTTCTGGAGCTTGGCAAGAATTTTTGTGACCTTAATAAGAAACAGTATCTCTACATGATGTATGTCTGGGGGCACAGCTACGAATTTGAGCGGGACAAGAACTGGGAGCTCATTGAGGAATTCTGCAGTATGATGGGCGGCAGGGACGATATCTGGTATGTAACCAACCTTGAGTATGTCAATTATATGGAAGCAGCCCGTTCCCTGGTATATGCCTACGACTTAAGCTTCGTGTACAATCCAAGTGCTCTTTCCGTATGGATTGCCGTAAACAGCGATAATGTTATCGAAGTTCCGGCAGGAACACAGGTTGATTTGAGTACATACAAGTAAATATACGAACTTAATTATTAAAAAGCAAAGCGTTCCTTAAGCCTACACTATAAGGAACGCTTTATTTTTAGTTATGTATATATTTTTAAACTTCAAATCACACATTCATATCGAAATGCTGTCCAACCTGTTTCTCCTGCTCCGTCATTACGTTATCGCTTAATGCTTCGTAATATACATTATTGATTTTCTTAAGCAGTTCTTCCACTGATGAAGCTGTAACCGTTACCTCATCCGTCCCAGCAGCCTCCGTACGCTTATCCTTAAGCTTCTGCAGGCGTTCTTCCTTCTCTTCATTGTCAGCCTTCTTTTTATCGGCTTTCTTCTCCTCAGCCTTTTTCTCTGCTTTCTTTTCAATGCGCTCCTTCTGGGCTGCAAGTGACTTGTCAATCACGGCAAAGTAAGAGGCCGTACCGTTGTCATTTATCTTAATTCCATAGGAAGTCACGCCATTGCTCTCTGAAAGACCTGATTTAATCTGGTTAAGCTGTGCTGCGGCACTTGAGATTATTCCCTCATATTGTGAGCGGTATTTCTCATCCTCAGCCATACGTTCAATCTTCTCTTCATCAATAAGAACTACCGTCTTGGAGGATGTGGCATACTTAGCCGCATTCGCCTCCGCCTGTTCCTTCATGTCCTTGCTTACCAAGACAAATTCCATATTGCCGAACTTTGCCTTAAGCTGCTCATAATATTTGGATGCTTTTTCGGAAAGCTTTGGATTGCCAACTGTTCTTCCGCTTACTTTATTTTTCTTTTCTGTTTCCTTGATATTCTCAGCCCCGGACATTGCTGTACTATTGTTAACTACACCTGTATTCATGATTCCATCCTCCTGTATATGATGTATTTAAAGTTCTTTCTTTTTTATATCGACACATAGCCTCTATATTTTAATTCCTAAAAT
>CAMAKT010000006.1 GCA_945836135.1 uncultured Clostridia bacterium
CTTTTCCGTGTCAGGCTGCCCAGAGGGGAGAGTAATTTCCACACCAAATAAAACATCTAAAAAATATAGGTAATTGCGAAACTCGCGATGCTCGTTCGCAATCTTGAATCCAAACAAGGAAGAATTCGTGCAGAGCACGAATTCTAAGATGAGAAGTGGATAACTGCCGGTTTTGGACGCACTTTAATAAGCCATAGGCTTTATGAAGTTGGTAAGACCTAAGCAATGAGTGGTTTCAGACTCCGTATGTATTCATGATGTTTGATTTTGTCTGCAAGAACAACTGTAATGAGTTGTGTGATACCAGCAAGAATTAAGTCTGCATGCAATGTTTTCTCATTCTGAGTGCGACGTCCTGCAAGGCAGAGATTATCTTTTATGTGATTGATATCTCTTTCCACAGCAGTTCTGATTTTGTAAGTGTTATCCCATTCTTCGGTTCCACGAATGGTTCCGGGATAGGTACGAAGATCTTTTTCAGGATAAACATAAATCATACGTCCACACTCAGAAGAAGTACAGGGATTATCACAGATACATTGCCTATGATATTTTCCCGTTGATGCATCCTTAACATACTTTATTTTAGGACAGATAAACTTATATCTTTTCAAACCATTTTTTCTTGTAGATGTGCCTTCATGCTTCATTGGAAGTGAATTATCATTAGGACAGCAAGGGATGCCGTTTTCATTCACTTTACAATCAGAATTTTTTAATTCTGATCTGGAATTAAGAGGAATGTATGCTTTTGCAAAGTGTTTATTTTCACCAAAGGTGCTGCCTGTTAGAAGTTCACCATAAAGCTGGCATGAGTCAAATGCTGCATCACCAAGAAATGTTTTGGGATTGATAAGCGGATGCTTTGCAAAGAAATCTTTTAGTGTAGGGATGAGTAATTTAGCATCATGAACACACTTATCTTCATCAGGAGAATCAGATTTCTTTTCTACCAGAATTTCAGGATGAGAGGTCATAAAGTCTTTGTTGTAAAAAGATATATGTCGGATGATACCAAGACCATTGGTAACAATACCAAACTTGAAGACATAGCAAAAATGACCATTGATATACAACTGCTTGATTTCAGGATTGGCAGAAGCATGGGAAGGCATGGAGCCATAGGCAGCCTTATAAGGATCATATGATTTGTCAAGACCCTGAGCTTTTGCATATGCTTTAAGTTGTCTGATGATTCTGTTAGCGTACTTTGGATTGTTTTCGGTAACGAATGCTTCGATGCCGGAAGAATCAAAGATGGTCATATCCGCTCTGGCAGAATCAATAGCCTGGCAGATTGGTTCAGTAACATCAACAAGGTTATCAAATACGATCTGTAAATCATCTAAAAAGTCTTGCTTGAAACGTGTGATTTTGGAAGCGTCCGGGACTTTGGAAAAACCACAGAACTCACGAAGTGGTTTTGAGTAAGCGAGAAAAGTCAAGAGAAGCTGATCTGTGGGGATAGAGAAAATACGTTGAATAATCAAAGCCCAAAGAAAGGCTTGTAAAGGGTATTTACGGGTTCTTCCCGTTGATGCATAGAAATGATTTCGAAATGAAATCGGAATAATCTCATCAATATCAATATGGGTTTCTAATAGGGAAAGAAACGCAGGTTTGTCATTTTCAAATTTTTCTTGGCAATCTGAAAAAATATCTGCCAAAGAAAGCTGTTTATGTGGTATCATAGATATCAGAATAACTCCTTTCTTGGGTGTATGGTTTTTAGTTTCTCGTCAACTCTATTATACCATATCCAGTGAGGGGTTATTTCATTTTTTCTAACAAAAAATGCCGTATTTGTGCGGCTTGTGGCGTTTCGCAAACGCCTAAATATATTACATAAAAGGAGGTTGATGCTATGGATTATAACTTGATGGTGCGGAATAACAAAGTGGACTTTGGGCAGATGCCACCGGGGACATTTTTAATAGGGCTTCTCAGTGCGTATGAGAACAGATTTCAGACAGTTGCAGATTCATTTTTTGAGGAAATCACATGGAAACAGTTCTTTGCGATTATCTGCATCAATCTGTGTAAGGAGAGCCCCACGATAAATGAACTATCGGAGGTAATGGCGAGCTCCCACCAGAATGTCAAGCAGATTCTGCTCAAGCTGGAGAAAAAGGGCTTTATAGAAATGATTCCTGATGAGAGGGACCGAAGGAAACAGAGAATTGTCATTACGGAGAAGTGCAATGATTTTTGCAGAAGAAATGAAAAGGAATGCGGGATACAGATTAATAAGATGTATGAGGGCATTTCAGAGGAACAGTTAATTACAACAATACAGACTATTTCACAGATGGAAAGGAACTTAAAATAATTATGAAGACAATAATTGTATATTCATCACAGACTGGTTTTACTAAGAGATATGCTGACTGGTTAGCGCAGGAGCTGGGGGCAGAGGTCATTACATTAGCAGAAGCAAAAAAACAGAACAGCGGGTATTTTGATGATGCCGAAGGGATTATTTATGGCGGATGGGCTATGGGAGGTAAAATAGTAAACAGTGAATGGTTTACCCAGAGAATTCAGGAATGGAAGGGGAAGAAGCTGGCGCTTTTCTGTGTGGGTGCAAGCCCTAATGAACTTCCTGAGGTTCAGACTTCGCTTTATAATGCCTTGACGGATGAGGAACGTAAATATGCCAAAGCCTTTTACTGTCAGGGCGGTATTGCATATGATAAGATGAAGTTGCCTTCCAAATTAGCCATGAAGGCATTTGCTGCCATGGTAAGAAACAAGAAGGATGCAACAGAGCAGGAGAAGACAATGGGAGAGATGATTTCGCACTCCTATGACATCTCCGACAGGAAGTACATTATGCCGATTGTGGAATATATGCGGGTAACAGTTCAGCCATAGCCTAAAACGCGGGCTGAACTGTTACATCTGCGGTGATAGTTAAGGCTGAGCGTACTGCATTTCAATGGCTTATTTTTGCATCTTGTCCATAATAAATTGAATTGATTAGGAGTATATTGTATCATCTTAACGACGGATTCCCTTATGGGGGGAGATAGTTATATATAATTCTGTTTTTTATTTGGAAAGGTGTGATGGAATATGGTAGAGAAGAGATTAAGAAAACTGGGAATACTGGGGATTATAAGCTTGTTGTCGTACACTGCAATGGTGGTGTTTTCTCCACTTGCATACCCGGGCTATGACTGGCTGAGTATGGCGGTAAGCGATTTGAGTGCCAAAGGAGCGCCCTCGGAAGAACTTGCCGGGCAGTTGAATGCATTATTTGGACCATGTGGATTAGTTTCCATAATGGCAGTCTGCGTAGGGGCAGCCGGCTGCAAATCCAAAGCGGTGAAGTCAGGTATCTATTTTTTTGCTGCCATGGAATGGGTATGCAATGTTGGATATAATCTTTTCCCATGGATACAGGATGCACCACCGTCAAATCCGCAGAATATTATGCATCTTGTTGTGACAGTACTGGTTGTAGTATTTTCACTGATGTCCTTGGTGCTGGTAGCAATCGGAGCCGGAAAAGAACAGATAAAATCACTCAGAATATGGGCAATTATCTGTCTTGTGGCAATGATTATCGGGCCTATAGGTACATCCATACTGCCAAAAGCAGTATTCGGTCTGTTCGAAAGATTCAGCACATTCTCAGCGGTTGTATTCAATGGGGTTCTGGGAATTTACCTCATGAAGGGGAGCTTTGAGGTAAAGGAATGCTGACATATAGAAGGATAAATTAAGACATGGAGGTATTATGGGAAGATGGGATCCGTGGAGAGGTTGTCACAGATGCAGCGAAGGCTGTAAGTTCTGCTATATCCATAAGGGTGATGAAAAGCGCGGAATTGATACCGATACAATCGTAAGAAATGAGAACTTTTACAGATTAATTAATAAGAAGAAAAATGGTGAATATAAGACAAAGTCAGGCCTGATTTATCTGTGCTTTGCCAGTGATTTTCTGCTTGAGGACGCAGATATCTGGAGAGGCGAATGCTGGGATATCATTCGGGAAAGAGCGGATTGTACATTTCTGTTCCTGACAAAGAGAATAGAACGATTTATGCAGTGCATTCCGGCTGATTGGGGTGACGGGTACGATAATGTGGTAGTCTGCTGCACTGTGGAAAATCAGGAGAATGCGGACAGAAAGCTGTCTGTTTTTCAAAAGCTTCCGATTAAGCATAAACAGATAACAGCACAGCCGCTTATCGGTCCAATTGATATGGAGAAATATCTGGATGGAATTGAGGCGGTGGTAGTCGGTGGAGAATCGGACAGGAATGCCAGAGCTTTAGACTATGACTGGGTGCTGGACATAAGGGAACAGTGCATCAGGCAGAATGTCTCTTTTAATTTCAGACAGTGTGGGACGCATTTTATTAAGGATGGAAAGCAGTACACCCTACAGGTCAAGGACCTGTGCAGTCAGGCAAGACGCGCAGGGATTGACTATGAGAGGAGGACTTAGAGTTGCTTTCCAATGTTAGAAATAGCCAGGATAAACAACTTGAAGTTGAATATCGGGGCTTTTTCTATTTTAAATTAACCTGTATTTGATTTTCAATATAGCAAACAACTGAAATGATTGATATAATCAGATTAACTCGAATAAAAGTTGAAGTAAAATAATGGGAGAATCGGAAGAAGTGTTGATACATCCACCGGTTGGGTATCAGATGCAGGTTAGTTCAAGAAGCAGAAGCTGGCTTAACAGAAAAGACGTAGAAAAAATGTTGGGGGAATTAAGAAAAAATGGCACAGTTTAAAGAGAGCAAGGATAATCCTTTTCATAAGGAGTTCGGTAAGTTGAGCAACACAGTATACATACTTAAAAAATGCAGGCAGTATTGTCCATCCGTGCTGCTGATTGCGTTTATCGGGATTATATGTAATTCTGTTTTGAGTTATTATCTGGGGTTTTTTGGAAAGCTTGTGATTGACGTGGTGAACAGCGGTCTGGTGTATGATGAAAAGGTGGCAAGACTGTTAATTATTGTACTGGCAGGAGGTGCTGTGGCAGGGCTGCTGCAGCTTGGAAGCAGCTATTCCGGCAGTAAGACCTGGTACAGATATATCTATGTACGAATGGGAATTATTGAGGAAAGGGTTGATAGGGCGCTTGGTATCAATTATGAATTCCTGGAAAAACCGGAGACTCTGGACATACATGAGAGAGCAAGCCAGGCAACCGGGGGGAATAGTAATGGTGTGGAAGGCATGATGCATTATTTAGAGAATCTGGCAGTAAATATGACCACTGTTATAGTGACGCTGATATCCGTTTTCGTGCTGGATATCAGGCTGGTGCTGGCACTTGTTCTGCTGGCGGGCATAGAGTATGCATATCATGTATTCTGTATCAGAACTGATAAGAAGAATGTATGGGATAAGCTGGGAAAGACCTGGCGCCAGATAAATTATATGGAAAGAGTTACCCAGGACTTTGAGTATGCAAAGGACATCAGATTATTTTCACTGCAGGGCTTTTTGCTTAATAAGCAGCAGAAGATATTTGAGAACAGGTGGAAGAAATTTGATTATCATCAGAATCTGTGGTTTTCCCATGCGGTGGTTGTGAACATTGCAGTGCTTCTGGGAAAGGCGGCGATATATGGGGTGTTATTCTATGCAGTAATTAAGAAAGACATGAGCGTTGGTAACTTCACCATGTTCTTTGCCCTTGCCATGGCATTTTCCACAAGCCTGATAGATTTTCTGCGCTGCTTCGGTGATTTTAGCAGGGCTTCACTGGAGGTGGACGATTTCAGATCCTTTATGGAGCTTGATTTGCAGGAAAAAAAGGAAACAGTTGATATTCCAAAAGCGGAGGAATATAGGATAGAGTTCAAGAATGTCAGCTACCGTTATCCGGAAGCCAAGGAATATGCGCTTAAGAATCTTAATCTTACAATTTCTCCGGGAGAAAAGCTGGCAGTGGTGGGACTTAACGGCGCCGGAAAGACCACAATGATTAAGCTTTTACTTAGACTATACGAACCTACAGAAGGCTGCATTTTATTAAATGGTGTGGATATAAAAAATTACAGACGTGAGGATTATTACAAGCTTTTTTCACCTGTATTTCAGGATGTGGAGGTGCTCGCCTTCCCGATTGCAGAGAATATTTCCATGAAATCCACGGGAAATACTGATATAGATAGGGCTTATAAATGTGCGGTCGAAGCAGGCCTTAAAGATAAGATAGACGGACTTCCGAAGGGAATTCTGACAGAGCTGCTAAAGGTTGTGGATGAGGAAGGCGTGGATTTCTCAGGGGGAGAAAAGCAGAAGCTGGCTTTGGCAAGAGCTTTATACAAAAATGCTCCAATCATAGTTTTAGATGAGCCGACCTCAGCGTTGGACGCCATTGCGGAGCAGAGATTATATCAGAGCTTTGACAGGATGATTGGGGATAAGTCAGCGGTATATATTTCCCACAGGCTTGCGTCCACCAGATTCTGCGACAATATTGCCATGTTCAAGGGTGGCGAAATGATAGAATACGGTACCCATGAAGGCCTTATGGATAAAAATGGAGAGTACGCCCATATGTTTGAACTGCAGGCTCAGTATTATCAGAAGGGGGAGGAGGACAGTAATGAATAAAATATTTGCAGTTGTAAAAACACTTTTCTCAACAGCCGCAAAGAAGTATCCTTTGTTCTTTGTTTTGGAATTTCTTAAGATGGTGCTTCAGGTGGTGATTCCTTTTGTGGGAATTATACTTACACCGATGATTGTGGACGAAATCTGCGGGGATAAGGATGTGCAAAGGCTTATTACCCTTGCAGCAATTCTGATTGGTACGGAATGCCTGCTTAACATTATGTTGGAAGCTATGAACTCACAGCTTCGTAAATATCAGGAACGTCTGGACAATTATTTTTCCATGCAGATTGGTATGCATTCCATGAAGCTGGACTTCGAGCTTACCGAGGATAAGAAGGCTCTTGACCAGCTTGACCGTGCAAAGACCGGCATGACCTGGTATTCGGGTGGAGTATATGGCGTGGCGGAGCAGGTATTCATGTTCTTTGGAAATGTATTTAAAATTGCCGGCTTTGTGGCAATCATTGTGGCAAATGCTCCCTGGATGCTTTTGTTCATTGCCCTTTTTGTAATAGCCAACAGCTTTGTCACCGCGAAGTGCAACAAGGTGGATATAGAAGCCTTCAATAAGCTCTCCAAGGTAAATCGTCTGTTCGGGTACTTTGGCTGGACCATAGTGGATTTCAGATACGGCAAAGACGTCCGCCTTTATGAAGCAAAGGATATGCTGCTTAACAGATGGGAGAAGAATACAGAAGCTTCCAATAACGCTTGGAAATGGCAGGGTGATAGTGGTTTTAAGCATAGAAAATATGCTGTGCTTGCCAGAACCCTTATGAACATTGCTTTATATCTATATACCGGAATGCTGGTAGTGGCAGAGAAGATTACCATTGGCATTTTTACCCAGGTTATTCAGGCCAGTGGTGCACTGGATGCAACCCTTAATGGATTGATTTGGAATATACAGGAATTGCTGAAAAAATGTAATTATGCCTATGAGTATGTAGTATTTATGGAGTATCCCGAAGCCATTGAGAAGAATCATGCTTCTGTCAAGCCGGGGCTTCATACCATTGAATTTAAGCATGTGAGCTTTGCATATCCCAATACGGACAGACTGATTCTTAATGATGTGAGTATTACCATTAATCCGGGAGAGAAGCTTTCCATTGTGGGCTTAAACGGTGCAGGAAAGACTACATTTATTAAGCTTCTGTGCCGACTGTATGATCCAACAGATGGTCAGATACTCTTAGACGGAAAGGACATTAAAGAATATGATTACGAAGAATACATGAAGCAGTTCGCTCCGGTATTCCAGGATTTCCGGCTGTTCGGCTTCACAATCGGAGAGAATATATTACAGAAGGATTCCGGACAGCGCACGGAGGATGAAACTAAGACGTTAAATGAGCTGATGAAGTTAGTTGAGCTTGAAGGACTGATCCAGAAAAATAAAAACGGAGTTGATACAACTATATTTACTGTATTTGACGAGGAGGGTATTGAGCCTTCCGGCGGTGAACAGCAGAAGCTTGCCATAGCCAGAGCGTTATATAAGGATGCACCGGTCATTATACTGGATGAGCCGACTGCCGCCTTGGACCCTGTGGCTGAGTATGAGATATACAGGCAGTTCCACACACTGGTGGGCAATAAAACGGCATTCTATATTTCCCACCGCCTGTCAAGCTGCAGGTTCTGCGACAGGATTGCGGTATTTGCCGGAGGGAAGCTTGCGGAGTACGGAAATCATGATACATTAATAGAAATTCCAAACGGCATTTATGCAAAAATGTTCGAAGCCCAGGCGCAGTATTACAGATGAGTTATATTGCTAAAACTGACTGAAGTATTTTTACGTAAAAGGTCAAGAAATTAATAGTGTAATAGTATATCATATTATTATCGATCGATGAAACAAATTAATTGGAACGGAAGGGTGGAAAATGGCTAATAATGCGGAAGTGCTGATTAATGCTTTGGATTACATTGAGGATAATATCGCAGGCGAGATAATGCTGCAGGAGCTGGCAGATTATTGCTATGTATCGGTATCAAGCCTTCAGAAGACTTTTAAGTACGCATTTCATGTATCGGTCAAAGAGTACATTCTGAGAAGGCGTTTTTCCTGTGCAGCCAGGGATATGTTGCAGACGGATGACAGTATACTTGATATTGCGATAAAATTCGGATATTCCAATGCGGAGAGCTTTACCAGAGGCTTTCGTAAAATTTGGGGAATCACTCCGAGTGAGTATCGGAAGACCTGGCATTTTTCAGGCCATACACCGAAATTTTCCGTTCAGGGAATGTGTTTATATTCGGAGGATGATAATATGAGCAGAGTAAAATATGATCTTACAGAATTATATGATGTTATACAGGACAGAAAGAATAATGCATATGTATGTGCAGACCTATGCCGTCTGATGTGGATTAATGACAATCTTGGTAGGGATGCAGGGGATGCCGCATTATTGGAGTTAATGCGCCGCGTGGAAAGCGCCTGCAACGATGATGACATTTTCTTGAGAATCGGCGGGGATGAATTTGTTGTATTCACTAACAGCCGGGATATGGAACATGCTAATGAGGTTGTTCAGAAGGTATCGCTGCAAAATGAACAGACAATCAAGTGCGGCGATAAGGAATTCTCGGTACATGTCCATATCGGTGCGTTTCAGGGTAATTTTGAGAAACACGTCAATGCAACGGACATGTTTGCAACAATAGCAGAAGGTATTCATGAAATACACAACCTATAAAAACGTGGCTGCGAATGTACCAGTGACATTCATTGCTGTCACATTTTTTCAAGCCCTTGAAGCTGCCCTTCAAGGGCTTTTTTCTGCCATCAACAAGCAAAATGACTTCTATAATGGGGCTGTTCCCGTAACTTTTTCATAATTTCTTTTTCATCATATTCCGGGGCAAAGGACTTTGCGACGTCACAGATATAATTAACAGTGTCAATGTCCTCTTCAAGCTCATCGGCAATTATCTCCGGGGACTTGTCTTTACGGAGCTTGCGGCAGGTTTGCTCAATAAGCTTTAATAATCCTCCATCATTAACTCCATCTTCATATCCTTCGTCATGCAGAGTTTTCTTATGTAGTTCTTCGTCATATTCATAAATACTCATTTTGATTACCTCCGCTTTGTTTGCGAAGAGGAAGTCCTTAAGTATTCCGTTTTCAATACAATAGTCAACGGTGAGTTGTACTGCTTCTTTCAGCGGGTGTTTCCGACGGTGCTGCCGCACCAGGTCAACATACTGCATGTACTGGAATAATGTAGGACATTTCTCTAACAAAGTTTGATTATAACCATGATTAATGTTAAGCTGTGTCACATGTAGTTCAAGAGACGGCGTCTCTTCCGGTATCTCAAATGCATCGGAAAGATGTAATTCCCTGCGCTCGGGCTGCTTTTCTGTCCCGTTGTAGAATATAATGAATCTTGGAGTCGGGAGTTTAATCAGCTTGCGTGAGTAAATGTCCTTGTCAATAATGTATTTCTCGTACTGGTCGCATACATACATCAAATCCCGAAGCGGCATATTCGGATTGACTGTGGACTGCTGTTCATAAAGCTGGAGACGCATATCCAACAGGCAGGAGACATCGTTTTTGATGCTCATGTAGACTGCATTTTCCAGTGTGACAACCTCAAGCTCCTCCGGATTGTCATAATCCGTGCTGTTGATGGCATTGAAAAGTTCCAACAACCGCTGCTTCTCCTTGAAAAGCATACGAAAAATGGTATCCTTGTACTTCGTTGATACATAAATCTGGTCTTTCATTCAGTGTCCTCCTTTGACCATGTATGTCGGAGGCTCATAACCGGAACCTCCTGCTTTTGAAAATAGTGGAATAAAAGCATTGATGTTCCTGATTATCTGAATAGAAGATAGAAACTGACTTAGAAAATGCTTTTAAAATATTTTAGCATGAGAAAGGGGGAAAAACAAGAGATTTCAATAATGACGTTAATTTATGTATCTTTTATAAAATTTTCTAAAAAATAAGTTGACATATAGGACTACTTGCTGTAGACTAAATACGGACTACAGTTAGTAGTCCGATTTTGCTGATAGGTGTCATGCTTGTTAGGAATATGCCCTAAATAGAAAGGAAGATTAATATGCCGGAGTATAAGCTTGGAGAAGTGGAAATGAAATTTGCTGATATTATATGGGAGAATGAACCCA
This sequence comes from uncultured Clostridia bacterium, assembly GCA_945836135.1. Classification (GTDB taxonomy): domain Bacteria; phylum Bacillota; class Clostridia; order Lachnospirales; family Lachnospiraceae; genus CAG-882. The sequence goes on from CAMAKT010000006.1 coordinate 10,757, forward strand.
TTGCGTCAGGAGAGCTTGTGAAGCTCAGCAATAAAGAGCTTCAGTGGAAGAAGTCCACAACCTATACAATATTAAAACGTCTGTGTGAGAGGGGGATTTTTCAGAATGTGGACGGAATTGTTACCTCGTTGGTGACGAAGGAACAGTTCAAATCCAAGAAAAGTGAGGCTTTTCTGGAGGAGAATTTCGGAGGCTCCCTACCTTCATTTGTTGCAGCATTTGCTTCCGGGAGAAAGCTGTCAAAGGATGAGATAGACAGCTTGATGAAGCTTATAGAGGAAAGCAGATAATAGCTTAAGGAACTAAATTACATTGAAGGCGGGAGGATACTAAGATATATATGACTATGATTTTTCATGAAATATTGAATATGAGCATTGTTGCAAGCTGGCTTATTGTGGCAGTCATTTTGTTAAGAATTTTTTTGAAGAAGGCACCGAGGAAGATAGTGTGTTTTCTGTGGGCGCTGGTGGCGGTGAGGCTTATATGCCCTTTTTCTTTTGAGAGCAGATTAAGCCTTATTCCCAGTGCGCAGCCAATCGAAACTATGGAAAGGCAGAATAGTGATACTTCCATAGACAGTGTAACTGCTAATGGTGGGACGGGCACATATGTCACAGGAGGAGCGGAAGGAAAAGGAATCATATCAGGTATTACAGATGAAGCTGAAACAGTAAGTGGAACTGGAGTTATAGATATAACAGGTGCCCAAGAGGACATAGGAAATACAGGCAGTTCTGAGGTAATGAACAGAAACGGGGAAATATCAACCAGCTCAGGAAGTCAGAATATCAATATTGAGGATAAGACCTTAGCTAATCCGCCGTCGCAGGGCATGTCTTTGGATATGGTTATTTCGGCTGTATGGGTTTTGGGTATAATTCTTATGCTTGGCTATGGGATATTTTCCTATGCTGTAATTAGCAGAAGAACCGCTGTTTCGATGAATATGGAAGGGAATATTTATCTGTGCGATGATATTGATACACCATTTATTCTGGGTGTATTTTCGCCGAAAGTATATCTTCCGTCACTTTTGAAGGAAGAGGAGAGGGAGTATGTCATAGCGCATGAAAATGCTCATCTGGGGAGGTGTGACCATTGGTGGAAGCCTCTGGGGTATGTTATTCTGGCTGTACACTGGTTCAATCCTCTGGTGTGGGTGGCATATGTCCTTTTGTGCAGGGACATTGAGATTGCCTGTGATGAGAAGGTGATTTCCGGGGCGGATATTGAATATAAGAAATCCTACGCTAAGACGCTGCTTGAATGCAGTGCCCGTGGCAGGCTTGTGACGGCATGTCCGCTGGCTTTTGGGGAGGTCAGTGTAAAGGAGAGAATTAAGGCAGTGCTTAATTACAAAAGGCCTGCGTTCTGGGTGATTGTGATTTCTGTTATTATATGCATCGGAGTTGGAATATGTTTCATGACAAATCCGGTGGCGGCTGATTTGGAGACAGACACGCATGAGACCATTTTAGATGAAGATATGCATGAGAGCAGTGCAGATACAGGCGATGTTCATGAGACAACCGACAGCCTAACAGCCGGCAGCGAGGAGTTAAAGTCAGTGGACTATGGTGGCTGGCATATATGGGCTGATGAGCAGCCGGAATACGAGTATATTTATGACGAGTCTAAGCTTCGTATGAAGAATAACGCAGCAGATGAAGAGGTTGAACTCACATACCGCAGTCTGGTATATAGCAATGAATCTTATGATGAGCTCAAGGAGGGTAAGCTGTATAAGTGGGGGATAACCCAGGCTGATGGAGTGCTTGAGGAATATATTGATGGTGATGTGGGAATCAGCGTGTACAGATATACGGAAGAGCTGACTGCAGAGTCTGAGACACAGTCCGGGGAGGGGTATCTTATTATATATGGAACATCGAGAAGTGATATGGTATGGTATATGTTTATGCCAATAGGTATGTCTAGGGAGGAAGTGGACACATTCATAGAAGATATACACGTAGAAAGCGGGCAGACATCAATAAAACACTATAGACCGGGGTCAGAGCTTTCATGCATGGAGCAGTTCGAGGTGGCAGAGGACAAAATGTCTTTTCTGTACGGTACAGTGAGTACAGAGGACAATAAACATATTATATATGAAGGCATGTTTAAAAATGTATTTGACTGCTATGCACAGGAGGCTGTACAGAAAGATCCCGAGCTGTATGAGACATTGAAAAATCCGGTAGGTTCTGTAGCAGCGCTTTTTGACCTTGAATATGAATCAGCTGAAGTATATCATTGCGGGAATGTGAATTCAGTATATGAAATGCTGGTTCTGCTAAAGCTTAGTAACGGACAGGAAGTAGCTTTTGATATGGAGAAGCGAGGGGAGGTCTGGCGGCCTGTCTGTCAGCGTGAGGCAGATTCGGAGTATTGTGTTAATGTAAAGCTGGAAAATGAATATATAAATGATGTGTCTGCGGAGCAATTAAAAATAGTCACCAATGAGGTTGAATTTATTGATAGGGAGTGGATGAAACTTGGAAATGATTATGTTGTTCTGAATACTGTGGCGAACAGAGACATAGTCCTATATGGTTTGTATGGAGGGGCTGCGATGATTCTAAGGGATGGTGAAAAGATATTGCCAATCTGGATATCCTGGACATCGCCTCAGATGGAGCTGCCGAGAATTTATTGTGGGGATTATGACAATGACGGCTCAGAGGAATATGCATTATGGACACATATGGCTACCGGAACAGGAGTTTCGGGGGATGAGCTATATATAATCGAAACAGATTGGGAGAAGGGAACGGACGGAAATACAGAATACAGTATGAGAGAATACAGGTATTGGGACTGGATTAGCGAACTTAATGTGATAGGCAACCGATTTGACGAAGCAAGCGGTGTGCTCACCATAACGCTTAATGATATCGATGTGGCAGAGCTGGATATTTCAAGGCTGCTTGAAGAGAGCGGCAGCGAGTATGCGGGGCTGGCATCAGGAAACTTTTATTCCTTTGAAGAGAAAGATGGACAGTGGTATTTTACGGAATCAGGCGGAATACTTGTTATCGGACAGTTCTCGGAGAATAGGCAATGTAAGGTGATTGTGAATGCAAGAGTAGTATATGATGAAACAAACGGCTTCCACCTTGAAGACATTCAGATATCCACGGAAAGTGAGTATGAATAGTAACAGTTCAACCATGGCTGAGCGGATTGAATAGATAAACTTATGGTTGTGGTAACTGAATTAAAATGTTATATTATATTTATTCAGAGCAACAATCAAGAGTATGAGGTGAACCATGAAGATAACAGATATACTGGGTCAGGAAAAGGCTTCCTTGTCATTTGAGGTTTTTCCGCCGAAGAAGGATACGGATTTTGCAAATGTTGAGGCTGCAGCGCTTGGTATAGCAGCGCTTAAGCCAAACTATATGAGTGTGACCTACGGAGCCGGAGGCAGCACGAAGGGGAATACCATACAACTTGCCCGTGGAATTCAGGAAAAGTATGGGGTTCCCACCATTGCCCATCTCACGTGCGTATGTGCGGACAGGGAGGGGATTAAGGCTGCCCTTGCCGAGATGAAAAGTGCCGGAATAGAGAATATACTGGCACTTAGAGGGGATGTGCCAAAGGATTATGAGGGCGAGGTGTTTACAGACTTTCCTCATGCATCAGAGCTTGTTAAGCTTATAAAGGAATGCGGAGACTTCTGCGTGGGAGGTGCATGCTATCCTGAGGTTCATCCGGATTCTGCCAACAAAAAGGCTGATATTGACGGTCTTAAGAAAAAGGTTGAAGCGGGCTGTGAATATCTCACGACCCAGATGTTCTTTGACAATAATATCTTTTTCAATTTCATGTACAGAGTGAGGGAGGCGGGAATTAATGTTCCGATTATCCCGGGTATTATGCCTATAACCAGGAAGGTTCAGGTGAAGAATGCGGTGAAGCTTTCGGGCTGCAATGTGCCGGAGCGCTTCAAAACAATAGTGGACAGATTTGGGGATTCGGAAGAGGCAATGAAGCAGGCAGGCATCGCCTATGCTACGGATCAGATTATTGACCTTCTGGCAAACGGAGTAAAGAATATTCATGTGTATTCAATGAACAAGCCGGAAATTGCGGCGGGAATTCAGAAGAATTTGTCTGAGATATTGAAAGTAATATAGGTAATATAGGATGAGGTTTTGCAATGAAGAATATTTTAGCTGACATCAAATCGGGCAGCTATAAGCCGGTGTACCTACTCTATGGTACTGAGGACTATCTTAAAAAGCAGTTTCGGGATAAGCTTAAGAATGGAATCGTGGGCGAAGGTGACTCAATGAACTACTCCTATTTTGAGGGAAAGCAGCCTGACAGCAGGGAGATTGCGGGAATCGCTGCCACTATGCCTTTTTTTGCGGACAGGCGTCTTTTAATTATAGAGAACAGCCAGCTTTTTAAGACAGCGGATGATGATATTGTTGAACTTGTTAAGGATATGCCGGAGACAGCGGTTATTGTATTTGTGGAGAACGAGGTCGATAAGAGGAGCCGTCTGTATAAGGCGGTTAAGGAGAAGGGATATATCTGCGAGCTCAATGAGCAGAGCGACCAGGATATCATGCGATGGGTACTGTCTGTATTAAAAAGAGATAATAAGCTTATTTCCGGTCAGACGCTGCAGCTTTTTCTTACTAAGACCGGAAATTCCATGGAAAATATATCAAAGGAGCTTGAAAAGCTTATCTGCTATACCATGGGCCGGGACGAGATAACGGTGCAGGACGTGGAGGCGGTGTGCGTGACGCAGATTACCAACCGTATTTTTGATATGATTACCGCCATGTCACAGAAGAATCAGGACAAAGCTCTTGCACTGTATTATGATTTGCTGACCCTTAAAGAGCCGCCGATGAGGATAATGTATCTCATTGCGCGCAACTTCAACCAGCTTCTTATGGTGAAAGAACTGACTGAGAATGGTAATTCTTCTTCAGCTATTGCCACGAAGATGGGCATACAGAGCTTCCTTGTTGGAAAGCTTCAAGGACAGGCGAGAGTGTTCCGCACATCCACTCTGCGGCGCGCCATCGAAGAATGTGTGTCATTAGAGGAGGCTGTCAAGACAGGAAGGCTTGAGGACAGACTGGCGGTGGAGATGCTGATTGTGAAATATTCTGCGGCATAAATAACTAAATATTAAAGCTTAAAATGAAATAACCCTGAGCGGGCAGCCACCGCTCAGGGTTATTATAATTCGACTAAAAATAATCTATATTAGTTCATGCTGTTAACAAGACCAGCTAATCTGGAAATCTTTCTTGCAGCGTTGTTCTTGTGGTATACACCCTTAGAGCAAGCCTTGTCGATTTCTGTGGAAGCAGCCTTAAGCTCAGCAGCAGCAACAGCCTTATCGCCGGAAGCAACAGCAGCTTCAACTCTCTTGATGTAAGTCTTAATCTTAGACTTGATTGCCTTATTGCGGTCTGCTCTTGTAGCAGCAACTAAAATTCTCTTCTTTGCAGATTTAATGTTAGCCAATTTAAAACACCTCCAAATAGTATACAAAAAATATTCTAAGTATAAGTGTCTACATCAGAACAGACACGGAAGCACTAATGTAAACATACTTGAATAGTATAAAACACAAACATCGGGTTGTCAATACACAAATAAGAAAAATCTGGTTAAAATGTTTAACAAGCCTCGTTCATGATAATAATCCAAATATAACCAATATGTCAACAAGTTTGGAGGAGAATTATGATTAATGGGGAGAATGAAATAAGGGTGCGCACGGATTTGGCACTTGAGACTAAGGAAAGTCTCGAGTCGGACGGAAGCATGAGGGGAGTTATATTTGATGAAGAATATGACGAGGAACGGGACATCCGTATAAGCAGGCTGGAAATATTGAATTCGATTGGAGAACGCAATATGGGGAGAGCAAAGGGGGTATATTATACCTTTGAGACATCACCCATGTCTTTTAATGACGGAGAGTACCATAGGGATATCTCGGAATTTCTGGCAAAGTACCTAAGGGATATCATTTCAAAGCATATGGAGGAAAAGAAGCCGCCGTTCCATGTGCTTGTGGTGGGACTGGGAAATCGTGAGGCAACACCGGATGCACTGGGGCCCTATGTTGTAAATAACCTTGATATAACCGAGGGCATCGGAAGCGGTGAGGAGAATGTGTTTGCCTATGTCAGCGCCTTGTCACCGGGTGTCATGGCCCAGACAGGAATGGAGACTGCAGAGATATTAAAGGGGGTAGTTGACAGTACGCATCCGGACTGCATTATAGTAGTTGATGCCCTTGCTGCAAGAAGTACGACAAGACTTGCAAACACCATACAGCTTGCGGATACCGGAATTATGCCTGGCTCCGGTGTAGGAAACCATAGAAATGCCATTGACAGTAATAACATGGGCGTGCCTGTGATTGCCATTGGTGTGCCTACTGTGGTGGATGCAGCGACGATTGTGGGGGACGCCATGGAGAAGATGCTCCTGGCCCTTGAGGAGCATTCAGGAGTGATGAGCATAAGGAGAGCACTGGATTCCTTTGACAATTCCGAGAGGAAACAGTTTATGTGGGAACTGATGCCCGAGAATATGTCAGGTATGTATGTGACACCGAAGGATGTTGACGAGACTGTAAAGAGGATAAGCTATACCTTGTCCGAGGCAATTAATATTGCCATGCAGGCTTGAATAATATGCATTATGCAGGAATATATTGCAGTAAAGCTCGTTGTGTGGGTATGCTGTGAAAAATAGGAAGATTATGCGGGGCATAATACTTTTGGTGCTGACAAGCTGTCTTATTATGGCTTCTGTTTCAGATAAAAAGGATTATCTGCTCAGAAGATTTGTTATTTTTTCGGGAAGGCTGGCTGTTAATTCATTTTGCCCCGCATCATTATATGAGAAGCATCTATATTATTATAATGTAAATAAGGAACCGGCAGTTATTTTGTTCGGAAACGTTTTTCCGATTATTCGTTTTCTGTCAGTTGATGATGACGGCAAAGATGAAAACGGGAATGACATAGAGTTCCTTAAAAAAGGGGTCAGAGATACGGCAATTGCAGTGAATGCAACCGTTGACACGAAAAATGAAGAGCAGGAGGGTTCGGGAGAAGAGATGGAGCAGAGCACATCGGAGGATTCAAATAAGGGTGAAAATAAGGAAAATGTCGAGCGTGAAGAGGAGACTACAACACAGAATGATACACAGCCAAACGGTGGGCAGCAGGATACGACGCAACAGGAACCAAGCACTTCTGAGCAGGAGACAAGTGAGGTCATGAGCAGGGCGGGGCTTAGTATAAGCACAAGTAAGGCTTTCAGTTTTGAGCAGCTGGTGGATTATGATTTTGTGCATAACAGTTTCTATATCATTCCGTCACACACATCATTATCAAAGGATATTCTAAAGCCTTGGGAGTTAATCAGTACCGATTTGAAAGTGTCGAATGCTAGACCATGTATCCTTATATATCACACCCATTCCCAGGAGGCTTTTGCCGATTCCACAGGTAAGGAAATGACCATAGTGCAGGTGGGGGATTACTTAGAACAGATTTTGACCCAGAAGTACGGTTATGAGGTTATTCATGTGAGGACGGAATTTGATATGGTGGACGGAGAGCTGGACAGGAGTAAGGCTTATACCTACGCAGAGGAGGAGATAGGAAAAATTCTTTCCGATAATCCGCAGATTGATATGGTGATTGATTTGCACAGGGACGGAGTGCAGGAAAATCTGCATTTTGTGACTGAGATAAACGGAAAACCTACAGCGAAGATTATGCTGTTCAATGGTATAAGCTATTCCAATAATCAGGGAAATATTGATTATCTGTATAACCCTTATCTAAAAGAAAATCTGGCATTGACATACCAGATGTATGCGTTGGGTAAGACATATTACCCTGACTTCATAAGATGTATATATATAGAAGCTTATCGCTATAATCTGCATTTGTGCAGGCGGAGTATGCTCATAGAGGCAGGGGCTCAGACAAATACCTTCGAGGAGGTTAAAAATGCCATGGAACCCCTTGCCGAGCTGATCGTAAGAGAACTTGGAGGGGAAAAGATATACTGACAGCGCTTAGAAACTTCTGCGCACAATATCCTCACCCAGCGCATTAATTGCGGAAAGGCGGTCTAATTCACTTCCAAGTGATATTTTAAGAACCCCGTCCTCACTATCACGATTATTGACAATTTCAATATTTTTAATGCTGATATGACTGGAGGTAAGTTTCCCGATTACATCTAAGAGAGCACCCTCCCTGTCCTGAATATCGCAGTAGATGACATGCTCCTTGATAATAGGTCCCTTTCGTCCGTCGGCAACCGAGTTGCGGTACTGCCTTGCTTCGTCGAAGAAAGCACTTATGGCTTCGTGCTTCTTTGAGGAAATTGTATCCTTAATATCTGAAAGATAGGTTATGTAGTCTCCGAGAAGCTTCACAATGGCATCCGTGTTAGTGGTACATATCTGTTCCCACATCTCCGGTGAGGATGAAGCAATACGTGTAATATCCTTAAATCCTCCTGCGGCTAACAACTTCATGGTGCCGTTAACATCGTCCGAGTGCTTGACAAGATTAACTAAGGATGCAGCAATAATGTGAGGCACGTGGCTTATTCCTGCCACACTGTAGTCATGAATTTCGGGGTTTAAGACTACCGGAATAGCACCGGTAAGCTTGACAAGCTCAACATAGCGATTGAGCATTTCCTCCGTTGTGATTGGGGTTGGAGTGATGGCATAGAAAGCATTTTCAAGGAGGATATCGGTGGAGTGTGCATAACCGGTCTTCTCTGAACCTGCCATAGGATGTCCACCTATGAAGCAGTCCTCCATATCAAGCTCCTTAACCGTGTTGTGAATATATCCCTTCACGCTGCCAACATCCGTCACTATACAGCCTTTTTTGACGAAGGGCTTCAGCTTGGCAAGATATACTGAATTGTATTCAACCGGTGTACAAAGAAAAATAAAATCACAGACCGAAAAGTCCTCACCGATGTCGGCTGCCTTGTCAATAACATCATCTGCAAGCGCCTGATCCAGTGAAGCGCGGCTGCGGTTAAATGCGATAATATATATATCAGGGCGGTTCTTCTTAAGCACTTTGGCAATGGAGCCGCCGATTAATCCGATTCCGATAAAACCTACGGTCAATGTATTCATATCCTTCTCCTCCGAAAACAACTGATGCCTGCGAATTGCTCCGCTACTTTGTTGCATTATTTGAATATTATAGCACATTAGCTCTGCAAAGCACAAGAAAATAAGAACATAAGGGTGGATTTCTTATGCAAAAATTAAAACCATAAACAATTTATTAATTGTTAGCACTCACTGTTGACAAGTGCTAACAATGGGTGTATAACGTACTCAGAACAAGGGAGAGAACATAATAAGTTCCGTATAACCTTGTAGTTACTATATAATTTTCAGGACATCAAAAAAGAAGAAAGGATGATGACTTATGTTGATGCCTAGTATTTTTGGAACCAATACCTTATTTGATGATTTTTTTGATGACAGCTTTTTCAATGACAAGGACATGAAGAATATGGAGAAGAAGCTGTACGGTCACAGAGCAAAGAATGTGATGAACACAGATGTTAAGGAAACAGAAGACGGCTATGAGCTTGAAATGGATCTTCCGGGATTTAAGAAGGAGGAAGTAACTGTTGAGTTTGAGAATGGTTACATTACCATAAGAGCTACTAAGAATCTTGACAAGGATGAAGAGAGCAAGGGCAAATACATCCGTAGGGAGCGTTATTCAGGCTCATGTGAGAGAAGCTTCTATGTTGGTGAGGCTCTTACACAGGATGATATTAAGGCAAGCTTCAAGCATGGTATCTTAAGACTTGACATTCCTAAGAAGGAAGAGAAGAAAGTCGAGAGAAACAAATATATATCTATTGAAGGCTAAGATGCCGGAAGGAAAGAAGGAGTAATATCATGATACTTAAACCATTGGAAGACAGAGTCGTATTAAAACATTTAAAAGCTGAAGAGAAGACAAAATCCGGTATTATTTTACCGGGCAGTGCCCAGGAGAAGCCGCAGCAGGCACTTGTAGATTCGGTAGGCCCGGGTAAGATGGTGGACGGAAAGCTTGTTCCTATGAATGTAAAACCGGGGGATAAGGTTATATACGCCCAGTATTCGGGAACCGATATTAAGGTCGGCGAAGAAGAATATACTATTGTAAGCCAGAACGATATCATTGCAATTGTCGAAGAATAACACGCTATATTTGAAAGAAGGAATAAGTTATGGCAAAAGAGATTTTATTTGATGCAGATGCAAGAAAAAGAATGGAAGCAGGCGTCAATAAGCTTGCAGATACAGTTAAGGTTACCCTCGGACCTAAGGGCAGAAATGTAGTTCTTGATAAGAGCTACGGTGCACCGCTTATTACCAATGATGGTGTTACCATTGCCAAAGAAATCGAGTTAGAAGATAGATTTGAGAATATGGGCGCACAGCTTGTCAAGGAGGTTGCCACCAAGACAAACGATACTGCCGGAGACGGTACCACAACAGCAACAGTACTTGCGCAGGCAATGGTTAATGAAGGAATGAAGAACATTGCAGCCGGAGCTAATGCCATTGTACTTAGAAAGGGCATCAAGAAGGCTGTGGATGTGGCAAAGGATGCCATTCAAGGCATGAGCAAGCCGATTAGCGGCAAGAATGACATTGCAAGAGTTGCTGCAATATCAGCAGGCAGCGAAGAAGTAGGACAGATGGTTGCCGATGCCATGGAAAAGGTAGGAGAGAATGGTGTTATAACCATAGAAGAATCCAAGACCATGCAGACCTCTGTAGATGTGGTAGAAGGTATGCAGTTTGACAATGGCTATCTGTCAGCTTATATGTGCAATGATAAGGAAAAGATGGTTGCCAACATGGAGAATCCTTATATCCTTCTTACGGATAAGAAGATATCCAATATACAGGATATCCTGCCTATACTTGAGCAGATTTCCAGAGAGGGCAGGGAACTCTTAATCCTTGCCGATGAAGTAACAGGTGATGCCCTTACAACACTTATTGTAAACAGCCTGCGTGGTACACTTAAGGTTGTAGCAGTAAAGGCACCGGGCTTTGGCGACAGCAGAAAGGAAATGTTAAAAGATATCGCATTCCTTACAGGAGGCCAGACTGTATTCGAGGAGCTGGGAATGCAGCTTAAGGATACTACGGTTGAGATGTTAGGCAGGGCTAAATCTGTCAAGGTAACAAAGGATCATACTGTTATTGTTGACGGTGAGGGTAATCCTGAGGACATCAAGGAGAGAATAGCTTCACTTCGTTCACAGGCTGAGAAGACAACTTCTTCCTATGATAAGGATAAGCTTCTTGACCGTATAGCCAAGATGAGCGGCGGTGTAGGTGTAATCAGAATAGGTGCAGCTACTGAGACAGAGATGAAGGAAGCCAAGTATCGTATGGAGGATGCTCTGAATGCTACCAAGGCTGCCGTTGAGCAGGGTATTATAGCAGGTGGCGGTTCCGCTTACGTTCATGTTCAGAAAGCAGTTCTTGAAGCTGCCGCCGGGCTTGAGGGCGATGAGAAGACAGGTGCACTTATTGTAGCCAAGGCTCTTGAAGCACCTCTCAGAACCATAGTTGAGAATGCCGGACTTGAAGGTGCAGTTGTGGTCAACAAGGTTAAGGAATCCCCTGACGGAATCGGCTTTGATGCGGTAAGCGAGCAGTATGTTGATATGCTGGCCAATGGTATCATTGACCCGGTTAAGGTTACGGACAGTGCGCTTGTTAACGCTGCCAGCGTTGCCTCAACACTTCTTACCACCGAAGCAGCAGTGGGAGATATCAAGGAGAATAAGCCGATGGCTCCTGCTCCTGATATGGATTATTAAAACAGATGTTATAATATAGAAGTAATAAGTTGCAATTTAAATAGAGGCTGTCGTTTCATGATTTGCTGTCATGGAGCGGCAACCTTTTTTTGACGCCCTACGGCTCAGTCACACCATTCGCAAAAATAGTCTTTCAATTTGAAAATATTTGTGTTAAGATGATAGGTACGATTAGTATGTAAGGAGAAATAAAATGTCTGTTGACCAGAGTAAGATTCGTAATTTTTGCATTATAGCCCACATTGATCATGGTAAGTCCACGTTAGCTGATCGTATTATTGAGAAGACGGGACTGCTCACCAGCCGTGAGATGCAGGCCCAGGTGCTTGACAATATGGACTTAGAGCGTGAGAGGGGAATTACCATCAAGGCCCAGACTGTGCGTGTGGTATATAAGGCTCAGGACGGAGAAGAATATATATTTAATCTGATTGATACACCGGGACATGTGGATTTCAATTATGAGGTATCCAGAAGCCTCGCAGCCTGCGACGGCGCCATTCTTGTGGTGGATGCCGCCCAGGGAATTGAAGCCCAGACCCTTGCCAATGTGTATCTGGCCTTAGACCACGATCTGGATGTCATTCCGGTTATCAACAAGATTGACCTGCCAAGCGCCGAACCTCAGAGAGTTATTGATGAGATTGAGGACGTAATAGGAATTGAGGCACAGGATGCACCGCTTATCTCAGCCAAGAACGGAATTAATATAGACCAGGTGCTGGAGGCTGTTGTACACAAGATTCCTGCTCCTACAGGTTCTAAGGACAATCCTCTGGCAGCACTTATTTTTGACTCATTGTATGATGCCTATAAGGGGGTTATAGTATTCTGCCGTATCAAGGAAGGGACGGTTAAAAAAGGCACCCGCATCCGTATGATGGCTACGGGGGCTGAGTTTGACACAGTGGAGGTCGGTTACTTTGGTGCGGGACAGTTTATACCATGTGATGAGCTGACGGCGGGCATGGTTGGATATATCACTGCAAGTATTAAGAATGTCCGTGATACCCGCGTAGGTGATACGGTGACAGATGCGGACAGACCATGCGAGCAGCCGCTTCCGGGATATAAGAAGGTCAACCCTATGGTATATTGCGGTATGTACCCGGCAGACGGCGCACATTATTCAGATTTGAGGGATGCTCTTGAGAAACTTCAGCTTAATGATGCGGCACTTCAGTATGAGCCGGAGACTTCGGTGGCATTGGGTTTTGGATTCAGATGCGGATTCTTGGGACTGCTTCATCTGGAGATTATTCAGGAGCGCTTAGAGCGAGAATATGACCTTGACCTCGTTACAACAGCGCCGGGTGTAATCTACAAGGTTCACAAGACCGACGGAACTGTGATTGAACTTACCAATCCGTCCAATCTGCCTGACCCATCCGAGATTGAATATATGGAAGAGCCGGTGGTGTCAGCGGAGATTATGGTTACCACGGACTATGTGGGTCCGATTATGGAGCTGTGTCAGCAGAGGAGAGGTGTATATCTTGGAATGGAGTACATGGAGACAACAAGAGCACTTCTTAAGTACGAGCTTCCACTCAATGAGATAATATATGATTTCTTCGACGCGCTTAAGTCAAGGTCCAGAGGATACGCTTCCTTTGATTATGAGCTTAAGGGATATGTACAGTCTAAGCTGTGCAAGCTGGATATACTTGTTAACAAGGAAGAGGTCGATGCCCTGTCCTTTATTGTACATGCTGACAGTGCGGCAGAACGTGGAAGGAAGATGTGTGAGAAGCTTAAGGATGAGATACCGAGGCAGCTTTTTGAGATTCCTATTCAGGCGGCTATCGGCGGAAGGATTGTAGCCCGTGAGACGGTTAAGGCTATGCGCAAGGATGTGCTTGCAAAGTGCTATGGCGGCGATATTTCCCGTAAGAAGAAGCTGCTTGAAAAACAGAAGGAAGGCAAGAAGAGGATGAGACAGTTCGGCAATGTGGAGATACCTCAGAAGGCTTTCATGGCTGTGCTTAAGCTGGATGATGATTAACAATCACTAATGTGGAGGAAAATATAATGGATTATAACAGACTGGCAGATTTGTGTCTGCCGAATATTGACAAAACACCTGATTACTGGGAGGCGAAGTTCGCACCAAGACAGCTTCCGAAGGGAGCTCAGGTGACAAGACTTGCACCAAGCCCTACAGGCTTCATACACCTTGGAAATCTCTACGGTGCACTGGCAGATGAGAGAATCGCACATCAGAGCAAGGGTACTTTTTATTTAAGAATCGAGGATACCGATGCCAAGAGAGAGGTGGAGGGGGCTGTAGATATTATTATCAACGTACTCCGCTATTTTGACATTGAGTTTGATGAGGGTGCCGGAATTGACAATCCTGAGATTAATAAGTACGGTCCGTACTTCCAGAGGCAGCGAGCAGAGATTTACCAGACCTATGTCAAGGATCTCATTCGCAGAGGACTGGCTTACCCTTGCTTCTGTACTGAGGAGGAGCTTAATGCAATCAAGGAAGAGCAGATGAAGCATGATATTCTCACCGGATATCATACTAAGTGGGCTAAGTGCCGCAACCTTACCTGTGAGGAGGTTGAGGAGAATATAAAGGCAGGAAAACCTTTTGTCATGAGGCTGCGTTCACAGGGAGTCGAGGGAAAGGAAGTTACATTTACCGATACCATTAAGGGAGAGATTTCCTTCCCTGAGAACATTCAGGATGTCATTATCCTTAAGTCGGACGGAATACCTACCTATCATTTTGCCCATGCCATTGATGACCATCTTATGGGAACTACACTGGTTATCCGTGGTGAAGAGTGGCTTTCAAGCGTACCAACCCACCTTGAACTCTTTGATGTTCTTGGCTTTAAGAGACCGGCTTACGCCCATACCGCCCATCTTATGAAGATGGAGGATGGCAGCAAGAGAAAGCTTTCCAAGAGAAAGGACCCTGAGCTTTCACTGGATTTCTACCGTCAGGACGGTTATCATCCGCACTGCGTTAAGGTATATCTGATGACACTTCTCAACTCCAATTTCGAGGAGTGGTATGACAAGCACCCTGATTCACCTATTGAGGAATTCAAGTTTGACGTACACAAGATGGCTCAGTCAGGTGCGCTCTTTGATATGGACAAGCTTCACAATATATGCCGCAATGAATTCGCCAAGATGGATACGGATACCATTTACGATTTCCTGTATCAGTGGAACTGTGAGTACAACAAGGATATGGTGGATGTGTACTTTAAGTCGCCTGAGTATTTCAAGAAGGCTCTTGAGCTGTTCATGGGCGTAGGTCAGAAGAGAAGACGTAAGGATTTCGAGTATGCCAAGCAGATTATGCCGATGTTCTCTTTCTTCTTTGACGAGACTTTTGTGCCGAGCTATGAATTTAAGTATGACAATGCACAGGTGAGGGAGGTACTTGAGAAATATCTTGCTTCCTATGACCATAGTGCGGACAACAACGGATGGTTCAATAATGTTAAGGCTATTGCCGACGACTGCGGCTTTGCTTCGGATATGAAGGCATACAAGGCTAATCCGGAGAATTACAAGGGAAGTGTATCCGATATAGCGGAGATACTGCGTATCACAATCACAGGAGCGCCTAACTCACCGGATTTGTGGACAATTCTGCAGATTATGGGCGAGGACAAGATGCGCGAGCGTGTGGGCAGGATGCTTGAAAAGCTGAGGTAAAACCGGATTATGGGTTCAGATACAATCAGGCAGAAGGGGATATATATACATATCCCCTTTTGCATTTCTAAATGTATATATTGTGATTTCTGTTCTGCTCCTGCTGATGAGGATACCAAGGAGCAGTATGTCAGTGCACTATGCCGGGAGATAAGACAGGCGGGCATTGAAGCAGAGCAGAAGGGGGAAAACAGAACAGCCTCCACCGTATTTTTCGGAGGAGGAACGCCGTCAATTCTGCGTTCTGCCCAGATTGTGGAGATTATGAATGCAGTGCGGGAGGCATTCCGGCTTACCGATGATGCGGAGATTACTATGGAGTGCAATCCCGGTACTCTCACGAAGGAGAAGCTTGAGACCTACCGCTATGCGGGAGTGAACAGACTGAGTATCGGACTGCAGTCAACGAATAACCGCGACTTAAAGAATCTTGGCAGAATCCATACCTATGAGCAGTTTGAGGAATCATATATTGAGGCAAGACTGGCAGGCTTTAACAACATCAACGTGGATATCATGTCTGCGATTCCCGGACAGACTCCGGAGAAGTATGCAGAAAATCTAAGAAGGGTTGTGGCTCTTAAGACCGAGCATATATCCGCCTACAGCCTCATTGTGGAAGAAAACACGCCGTTGTATGATATGGTAGAGCGCACCCATGGAAGAATTCTCCCCTCCGAGGAGGATGACCGCAGAATGTACACCATGACCAAGGAAATTCTTGGGGAGGCAGGCTACAACAGATATGAGATATCCAACTACGCTAAGCCGGGGTATGAGTGCAGACACAACTGCTTTTACTGGAACAGGACGGAGTACTTGGGTTTTGGAATTGCGGCCGCATCGCTGTCCGGGAACAGGCGCTATACCAATACATCCGATATGGCATCCTATCTCGCTAATCCGATTCATAACCGGGCAGAGGAGCAAATACTCACTGTCGAAGATGAGATGGAGGAGTATATGTTTCTTGGATTGCGCATGATGAAGGGGGTGGACAAAACAGAGTTTGCCCGCCTTTTTGGAAAGGACTATGATGAGGTATATGGCGACATAACACGGCGACATATTGAGCAGGGACTAATGGCGGCGGAGGGAAGCCGGCTGTGCCTTACAGATATTGGGATTGACATAAGTAATACGGTTATGGCAGACTACATACTGTGAAGAATTATAGGAGGATTACTATGAAATATAAATCAGTGGCTTTGGCACTTGTGTTGTGCTTGGCCATTTCAATAACAGCCTGCGGCAAGGAGACAAATGCAGAGCCGGAAAGCACGGAGCCTGTGACTGCCGAGGTGGAGGTTAAGAATAATACTACAATTGAACAGGGAATACTTCTTGTGGGAATTAACTCAAACAGCAGCCCGTATATAAGTAAGGATGAAGAAGGTAAGGTGGAGGGCTTTGAGATAGACCTTGCCAAGGCAATCGGAGAGCTTACGATGCTTGATGTGAAGTTTGTTGAGATGGAATATAAGGACATCTATGCAGAACTTGATGTGAGCAGCTTTGATTGCGTTATTTCCGCAGTTCAGATTAGTTATGCAATAGATAAAGTATATGATTTTTCAGCTCCGTATTATAAAGATGACATCGGATATGAGTATGGAATTGTTGTCAAGTCAGGCAATAACCGTCTCCTAAATGTGCTCAATAAGTCCATTGCCATACTTAAGGACAACGGATCAATGGATGAACTGTATGATAAATGGTTTGTCGATGAGAATGAAACCGAAA
>CAMAKT010000007.1 GCA_945836135.1 uncultured Clostridia bacterium
TAATATATTGTGAAACTATAATTTACCTAATTTTATATAGTAACAATTATAGTCTTTTAAACCTAAATAATCCATAGTTATTACAGATAGCATATATAGTCAATTTTACCCATTTACAAAGTAAAAGTCCGCACGCCTGTGGGTGCGGACTTTCTTTTCCTATGTTATCAGCTTCTCATAAATGCTCCGTACATATCCTTCAGGAGACTGACAATTTTATCAACTGCCTTATCCGTCATCTCATCCGTAACGTCCTTCTCATTTGAAGCAAATACTATTCTGAATGCCATACTCTTCTTTCCGAAGCCCAGTTTTTCACTCTCAAAGATATCGAAGAGATCAACCTCAGTTACAAGTTCATCGGAATTCTCAATTGCAGAAATAATATCACCACATTCAACCTTCTTGTCAACAATCATGGCAATGTCTCTGCTGGTCTTAGTGAAGGTCGACTCAGGTGTGTATGTGATTTCCTCCTTGAACTTTGTTTTCAGTGCATCATAATTCAATTCAGCAACAAAAATCTTAGTGTCTGCTTTTTTATCCTTTGCAATGGCAAGAGAATCTACAACATCATATCTTAACTGTCCGAATGTACCGATAAGTGTACCATCGCAATAAACTTCTGCGGTTCTTCCCGGATGAAGATATGGAACATTACCCTTCTTATAAGTAAATTTAATATTATTATAAGAAGCAAAGTTCTCCAAAGTCTCTTTCATTGTAAAGAAATCCTCAGATGGCCCTGCAGTTCCGAGACACAAGGTCTTAATCTCATTCGGTGCTTCCTTAAGCGGCAGTGACCTAGGAACATATACATTTGCAATTTCAAAGAAGCGTAAGTCCTCATGTCCGTTCTTGATATTATTCTCCATTACCCTTACCATTGACGGTGCCATAAGAGTCCTCATTATGCTTAAATTCTCGGTGATAGGGTTAAGAATCTCAACAACTTCCCTCTCCTTGGCATCCTTCGGAATTAAGAACTGGTCAAATTCTGTTTTTGCAGTCATGGCAATTGTCTGGATTTCATAATACCCCTGAGTACAAAGGAAGTTCTTTACCGAAAGTTCCTTGCTCTGAGCTGCGTTCAAACCTCCGTTTGTTACAAGTGCCTCTCCTAGAAAAGTAGGAACCACCTTATCATAGCCATACTCCCTGATAATCTCCTCAGCGATATCCTGATAGTTTTCAATATCCTCACGATAACGCGGAACAGCCAGGGTAAGTATACCTTCTGATACCTCAACCTCAAAGGCAAGGTTCTTAAGTATTCTCACCATTTCTTCTAACGGAACTTCAATGCCAAGAACATAGTTTACCTTCGCAGAGTCCACCTTAATTACTCTCTTTTCGGTAGAAGCCCCTGCGCTGACATCAAAATGAGTGGAACCAATCTTTGCAACACCGAGAGCGGATACAAGATTAAGCGCTCTTGCCATGCCGCATTCCACAGAGTATTCATCAATGCCTTTCTCAAAACGTGATGCAGCATCGGACTGCAGTCCAAGACCTCTTGCAGTCTTACGGACATTGTCCTTCATGAATTTGGCTGACTCAAACAGAACTTCCTTGGTGTTTTCGGTAATCTCACTGTTAAGACCGCCCATGACTCCTGCAAGTCCCACTGCCTTAACCTTATCACAGATAAGAAGGTTATTGTGGTCAAGAACTCTTTCCTTACCGTCAAGGGTTACAAGTTTCTCACCTTCCTCAGCTCTGCGTACAACAATTGATGAACCCTCAAGGGTATTCAGATCAAAGGCATGCATAGGCTGACCGATTTCCACCAGAACATAGTTGGTAATATCAACCATTGCATTGATTGCATTGTGTCCCACAGCAATAAGCCTTCTCTTCATCCAGAGCGGAGACTCCATATACTTTACATCATACACATAATGGCTTAAATATCTCGGACAGATATCCTTATCTACTACAGTAACGTCAGCTTCCGGCTTTTCTGTGCCGTCACAAGTGTAGCTCATATCAGGATTCTTAATCTCCTTTCCAAGAAAGGCTGCAACCTCTCTGGCAATACCGAGAACCGACTGACAATCAGGACGGTTAGCTGTAATTGAAATATCGAATACATAATCATCAAGTTCGAGGTATGTCTTAATGTCCTCTCCCACCGGAGCATCCTCATCAAGTATCATAATGCCATTTACATCGGCACCCTTATACCAGTTCTTGTTAAGACCCAGCTCCTCGCCGGAACAGAGCATACCATAGGACATCATTTCCTTCATTTTTCTAGGTGCAATCTCCATGCCGTTAGGAAGCTTTGCTCCCACTAAGCAGGCAGGAACCTTCGCTCCCTGAAATACATTGTCAGCACCTGTCAAAATCAAGTGGTCATGCCCCTGCTCTCCGCAGTCAATATGGCAGATGTAAAGATGGGTTCCCTCATACTTCTCTATAGAAGTAACCTGTCCTACATAAATCTTTTCTATATTTTCTCCAAGATACTCCACACCTTCTACTTCAAAGCCTGCTGAAAAGAATTTTTTCTCAAGCTCCTGTGGGGTAACATCTATATCTACATATTCCTTTAACCAACTAAGTAATACTTTCATGCCTGCACCTCCTGTTATGCCTTAAACTGCTTTAAGAACTCAATGTCGTTCTCGAAAAGCCTGCCCATGTGGTTAATACCGTATTTGAGCATTGCTATACGCTCCATACCGATACCAAAGGCAAGTCCGGAATACTCCTCTGAGTCAATTCCGCAGTTCTCAAGCACCTTCTTGTTGACAACTCCGCCTCCGAGCACTTCAATCCAACCGGTTCCCTTGCAGAGTGAACAGCCGCAGCCGCCACACTTAAAGCAGCTTACATCCACCTCAACCGATGGCTCAGTGAATGGGAAATATGAAGGACGAAGTCTTGTCTTTACATCACCTGAAAAAAGCTTCTTAACAAACTCATCAAGCATACCCTGAAGATCACAGAGTGTAATGTGCTTATCCACTACCAGACCCTCCATCTGGCTGAACATCGGTGAATGGGTTGCATCTGAGTCTGAACGGAACACCTTACCAGGTACAAGCACCTTGATAGGAGGTTTTCTGGTGTCCATTACATGAATCTGTCCCGGTGATGTGTGAGTACGCAGAAGCAGATCCTCAGTAAGCCAGAAGGTATCCTGCATATCTCTTGACGGATGGTCCTTTAATACATTGAGTCTGGTGAAATTGTGGTCGTCATCCTCAATCTCCGGTCCCTCGAAAATGTCAAAGCCCATTCCTGCAAACACATTAATAATCTCATACTTAACAGCCGTAAGTGGATGAAGATTGCCCATTGGGCGGGTCTTTACAGGCATCGTGACGTCAATGGTCTCTCTCTCATACTTCTGCTGCAGTTCAAAGGCTTCTATCTCAGCCTTCTTCTCGTCATATTTTTCCTGAACCCATGTCTTTACTTCGTTTACAAACTGTCCGTATGCCTTCTTCTCTTCCTTGGCAACCTCCTTAATTCCGTTCATAAGCCCCTGAACAGAGCCCGTCTTGCTAAGGTAATTTTTCCACACCTCAGCCAACTGGCTCTCTGATTTGGCAGCTTCGATTTCGCTTAAGAATTTCTTTTTGAGCTCGTCTGCATTAAACATGTCTTTTCTCCTTTTCTTTTCATAGATATTCAGGTAATTGCGAAACTCTGTATAAGTCACGGAATTGCTCCATGCTTCCGCATTCCCGCAATTCCTGACATGCATTCGCAATCCGGCTTATCAGCCTCCTTGCTCATACATGTTGTCGTCTCTAAAGCACAGGCAAATGTGTATGCAAGCATACATTTGCCTGCGCTTTGAGACTGACTTATACACTAAAAAAACCCCGCCCCTCAAAGATGAGGGACGAGGCATAGTCTCGCGGTACCACCCTGATTCCCGGAAAACCGGGCACTCATTACTGCGTAACGTGCACATACGTCGCTTCCTACAAGATTACTCCTTCAAAAGCGCAGCTCTGACGGGAACTTCGGCAGATACCTGAACCTAAGCAGGCTTCCAGCCGATGACCCGCTCTCTCTGTAGGAAATATATCTGTCTACTTATTGCTGAAAATACAATATATGGAATACCATATACCGCCTATCACACAATCTTCGTCTTCACAGCATTTGTCTTTCTCTTAATGAAGTTATTGTAACACAGGAAATTCTTTTGTCAAGGATAAATTTCCCGAATTCTATGTATCTGTTTTACTATTTTTTCACTGCATCCAACTGATATATAAATACTCCCTTGTTCTTACCCTTTAACGGGATTTCCCCAATCGGTGTTACTTCCACCCGTTCCTTTACTGCCTCATATACCGATTCACTAATGAGAATCTGACCCCTTTTTGCATTGCTTTCCAATCGTGCTGCCGTATTGACCGTATCTCCGATTGCCGTATAATCCATTCGGAAGTCACAGCCAATATTTCCAACAACGGCATTTCCGCAATTAACACCAATTCCAAATGCAACGCTTTTTCCGAAGCGCTTTTCAAATTTGTCACTGATGGCATCAGCCCCGGCTTTCATGTCCCATGCCGTACATACAGCACGGAAAATGTAATCATCCAAATCAAACGGAGCATTAAACACTGCCATCGTCGCATCTCCGACAAATTTATCCAGTGTTCCGCCATTATCAAAAATAGATTTGGTGGTCAGACTCAGGTATTCGTTCAGAATCTCCACTACTTCCTCCGGCTGAAGACTTTCTGACATTGTGGTAAAACCACGGATATCTACAAACAGTACCGCAATATGGCGGTTCTCACCCCCAAGCACCAGCTCAAAATCCTTATCTTTACTAATCTTATCCACTACCTGTGGTGCCACATATTGCTTAAACACATTCACTACACGCCGTCTTCTTCGTACTTCTGTGAGATATCCCTGTATCATCCGTACCAGATAAATCAGCACAAATACCACCGGTAGAAATATCACAGGAACAATAACCCCACACAAATACAACACTCTGACCAGAACAAAATCCAGAATCACCAGAACCACCGTCAACGCCGATGCAGGAAAAATCTTCAGCTTTCTGACCAATATCAGAAAAATACTGCATAACAGTCCTGCCGCAATTGCGTAAATCAACGGAGAAACCGGAAGCTGGGTTCTGCCCTCTAACAATGCTTCAACAATATTGGCATGTATTTCCACACCATACATCTGACTGTTATGGCTGATGGCAGGCATATAAGAATCCTGCATACCCACAGCATAGGCTCCAACCAGTACTATGGCATCCTTAAAGATTTTCGTATTAACTGTCCCATCAAGTACATCTGCCATGGATATCACGCTATATCCGCCGGACTTTCCTGAATAAGAAAAATAGTATCTGTTATTTCTTCCGTATGTAGTGGGAAAGACAGCTTCTTTCCCCTGACTTTCCTGATAAAGCTTATAAATCTGTGATGAAAAACTATATACACGCTCCCCATTATAGTCCAGATACGACATTACCTGACGGACATATCCGTCCCGGTCTACCAGCGTATTGGCAAACCCACAGGTAATGCCCTCTCGCAGTTTTTCATAGGGTGTCACTACATAATCCACATGATATGGATTATAGAATATATTCCCTTCTGCATCTGTTTCCGGCTGCTCCTTAAAAGAAAAAGACATAACAGCCACCACATTTCCTGCTTCTTTGCAGGCAGCGGCAAAGTGCATATCTGCCTCTTGTTCCACATTCTCACTGTAGATTACATCAAAGCCAATCACTGCCGGTGCTGCCGACTCATCTGCACTTAACATTTCCACAAGCCGTGCCGGAATATCCCTGCTCCAGGTATTCACAGCTCCATATTTTTCCAGAGTTTTATCGTCAATTCCTATGATATAGATTTTCTTATTCGTAACCGACTTTCTCTGGTTCAACAGGTCAGAAACTCCGGCATCCCACAGCTTCGCTGCGCTGAAGTACCCCAAAACCATGCATACAAGTATACAGCATATGATCACCGTCGCTTCTTTTATGCTTTTTCTGTTGTTCATCCTTTCCTCCTCATATTGAATGCCTTATCATGCAGGCATGAACAGTCTATTTACCTATCTATAATCTTATCATTTTTGTAAGTTGCATACAATAACAAACTGCCCATTACACATAATATTTCCTATAAAAAGAGTGCGCTCGCGCACTCTTTCGCGCCCGAGCGGATTGCGTAGCAATTAATTCCTCTCCGCGAGGTGCGCATCTTGGCACGCAGTGCCTTTTTAACTTATAGGGAATTCCGGAGGAATTCCCTATAAGTTAAAAAAGGGCTGTTATTACAGCCCTAAATAATCCCGCGTATACTTCACCTTGTACAAAAACAGGCCTTCCGCAGGAGCCATAAACGGCACTATTTTTCTGTTCCTGCTGTCAAAAATCTCCTCGACTATATCCTCTTTTGCCTTTCCCATACCTATGGCAAGCAATGTACCCACCAACAGCCTGACTGTATGGTATAAAAAGCCGTTCCCGCAAAATGAAATCTCAAGATATTTCCCGCCGAAGTTTTCATGCCCCTTAATATTAAAGTCTATGGAAGTAATGGTTCTCACCGTGCTTTTGTTGGAGCGGTTATCGGAAAAGCCCTGAAAGTCATGTTCACCAAGCATTAGCCGTGACGCCCTGCGCATGCTTTCGATATCAAGCTTATCCGGCTCCTCAAGAGACATCATATATTTTCGTGCGAATACATCCTTCTTCCTGTCAAGGGATATATAGTAGCGGTACTCTTTTTCCACTGCGTTAAGTCTGGCATGGAAACGTATATCCACCTCAGACAGCTCTGTAATCTTAATATCCTCCGGCAGATATGAATTAAGCTCTTCCTGCAATACTTCCGTATTGCAGGTATTGTCTATAGATTTGGTATTATCCATATTGCCGTTTCTACCGTATTTTCCGTAATCCACCTTGAAGCTGACCGTCTGTCCAAGGGAGTGCACTCCCGCATCGGTTCTTCCGGAAGCCTGAAGCTCTATGGGCTGGTCAAAATACCTGGAAAATATATCCTCCAGCTTTCCCTGAATAGTATTGCCGGTATTTCCCTGTCTCTGCCAGCCATTGTAACGCGTACCGTCATATTGTAGTATCATCCTATAATTCTGTATCATAGCTTAGTCCACAAAGCAGATTGCTGCCTTATTTTTCTCCTTCGGTACAACTTCACCCGCGGCATAGCCGAGAGCAGCCATGCCATACACCCTGTGATTTACCGGAACACCAAAAGATGTGAGCATTGAGCGTACTGCCTCATCATCACAGCATACATTTGCCTGATTAATCCAGCATGAACCTATTCCCAGTTCATGTGCCATAAGGAACATATTTTCAAGTGCACAGGCACAGTCGACCTCTCCAAGATGATTGTCCCTGTCATTGCTCATGATTACAAGTGCGGCAGGTTTGTAGAAATTATAGCTTTCATCCCTTCCCAGTGCCTCCCGCACTGCCTTTGCAAAACCCTGTATCTTATCCTGTGAGGACAGTACCGTAAAACGCCATGTCTGCTTGTTCATACCGCTCGGAGCATGAACTCCCGCATCCAAAATCAGTTCCAAATCACTGCGCTCAATTGCCTTATCCGTAAAGCTTCTAACACTTGCTCTGGTCAATATGTTTTCATATACTTTGTTCATGTAAATTCTCCCTTCTTCCTGAACCATACAGGTAAAAAATCCCAAAAGACTCATGCCCTCACTGTAGAAGACATGAGCCTTTTTAATAAACTTAGTTCTGCTCTGTTACATTAATCTTCTTGATTTCCTTTGTACGGATTTCCTTGCAGATGTCATTGATAAATACATCCAGCTTCTTCTGACCCTCGTCGCCATTATAGCGGCTTCTGACTGCCACAAGCCCCTCTGCCTGCTCCTTCTCACCTACAACAATGATGTAAGGTACTCTGGCAAGTCTTGCCTCACGAATCTTGTAGCCAAGCTTCTCGGAACGATAATCGGCTGTTACGTTGATTCCGTTATCAGCCAGTTCCTTCTTAACCTGTTCAGCATAATCTGCATACTTGTCTGAGATAGGAAGCACTCTTACCTGCTCAGGGCAGAGCCATGTAGGGAACTGTCCTGCATACTTTTCAATGAGCCATGCCAGTGTTCTCTCATAGCAGCCCATGCTGGTTCTGTGGATGATATAAGGTCTCTTCTTATCACCATTCTCATCAATATAGTACATATCGAACTGCTCGGCAAGAAGCGCATCCCACTGAATTGTAATCATAGTATCCTCTTTACCGTACACATTCTTGGCATTGATATCAACCTTTGGTCCATAGAAAGCAGCCTCACCAACATCCTCGGTAAACGGAATGTTAAGCTCATTCAATACATTTCTAATATGCTGTTCGGTCTCCTCCCATACCTCCGGCTCGCCGATATACTTTTCCTTATTCTCAGGATCCCACTTGGAAAGATGATAGGTTACATCCTCCTCAAGACCAAGTGTCTGTAAGCAATACTGTGCAAGAGCTATACAGCCCTTGAACTCCTCCACCATCTGGTCAGGACGTACAATTAAATGTCCCTCGGAGATTGTGAACTGACGCACTCTTGTAAGGCCGTGCATCTCGCCGGAATCCTCATTTCTGAAAAGTGTTGAGGTCTCGCCGTATCTGAGCGGAAGGTCTCTGTAGGAATGCTGGGATGCCTTGTATACATAGTACTGGAAAGGACAGGTCATAGGACGGAGAGCGTATACCTCCTTGTCCTTCTCCTCATCGCCCAGCACAAACATACCATCCTTATAGTGATCCCAATGTCCCGAAATCTTGTAAAGGTCACTCTTAGCCATAAGAGGTGTCTTGGTTCTTACATACCCACGCTTCTCTTCCTCGTCCTCAATCCATCTCTGAAGAGTCTGGATTATCTTAACACCCTTCGGCATGAGAAGCGGAAGTCCCTGTCCGATAACATCCACAGTTGTGAACAGCTCCATCTCACGTCCAAGCTTGTTATGGTCGCGAAGCTTGATATCCTCAAGGTGCTTTAAATATGCTTCAAGGTCTGCACTCTTAGTATAAGCTGTTCCGTAAATTCTTGTAAGCATCTTGTTCTTCTCAGAGCCTCTCCAGTATGCGCCTGATGAGGAGATAAGCTTGATTGCCTTCAGCGGCTTGGTGCTCATAAGATGCGGTCCGGCACAGAGGTCTGTGAAATCCCCCTGGCTGTAGAAGGAGATAACCGCATCCTCCGGAAGGTCATTGATAAGCTCAACCTTGTATGGCTCACCCTTCTCCTCCATGAACTTGATTGCTTCTTCTCTAGGGAGCTCAAATCTCTTAATCTCGGCACCCTCTTTGATAATCTTCTTCATCTCTGCTTCAAGGGCATCAAGGGCTGCTCTGTCAAATGCAGGGCAGTCAAAATCATAATAAAATCCTGTATCAATTGAAGGACCGATGGCAAGCTTTGCCTCCGGGTAAAGTCTCTTGACAGCCTCAGCAAGCACATGGGATGCTGTATGTCTGTATGCCGCCTTACCTGCCTCATCCTCAAATGTGAGGATATTAAGATTGCTGTCCTCACTTACAACTGTTCTAAGGTCAACAACCTTTCCATTTAATTCACCTGCACATGCAACTCTTGCAAGCCCCTCGCTGATGTCCTTTGCAATGTCAATTACGGACATAGCACCTGCATACTCCTTAACGGAGCCGTCTTTTAATGTAATCTTCATAGTTTACCTCCATATTTTTTACTGTGAATGCGAAAAAAATCCCCTGCGTCACATAAGTGACGCAAGGGACGTAATATACGCGGTTCCACCCTGATTGCACACATCACAGTCTGGTGATGTGCACCTCTCAATGATTATAACGGAATCACCGGACCGGATTGGGGTCACTCAGAGTTAGTTTTCACCGGGCTCCCTGTAAGTGCTTCACACCAGCCGCACTCTCTCTGAACACTTCCACCGATTACTCTTCTCTTCACAGTGTTATCTCTATTCGTAAAATGAGTGTATGCCTATTCTTTTTAATTGTCAAGACTTTTTTCTAATTTCCGGCAACCATCACGTTGCCATCTGCATCCACTCCAAGCAGATAATCTTCACACGCCTTGATGTACCTTATATTTTTCCACTCAGCTGCCTTCAATAACTCGTTGTTTTGCGGCGCATAAACAAGCACTCTTCCATCTTCTGTAAGTGCTGCCGATACATATGCATCAACTGTGATTTGACACACCTTTTCCCACTTTGTAACATTTCCTGCATAGTATGGGCTCTTTTCAATCGATTCAACCGTTCCATCCTCGTATAACAAAAATGGACTAAATGCACAATCAATATCGACTATTCGCTTTGACTTTCCAACGTAATCGTCTACATCAAAAAAATCTTCATTACTTACCCAGACCGTACCATCCTTTTTCAGACCAATTTCGTAGTTCCCTGTATAATCAAACACGATTTTTGTCAGTTGCTGTTCATTCCAAGGATTGCAACGACTGTTATTTTCTCCATCTTTCCATTCACCCTTTACTTTCACAGCCAGATAATCATAACCATTATATGCAATATCCTCCACGTTCGAGGCGGACAGAACCAGCTTCCACACTTGTTCCATCCTATTCCCCTCAGTTCCTATACTGTCCAAATCTCTTTGTGAAATCCAATACTTCGATTCCGGCACATATGAGGCAAGTGTTCCGTCTTTCTTCAACATAATAAGGTCAGCATCTCCTCCGGCAATCTTCACTATATCAGCTGAATCAGTTATCACCTGCTTTTCTTCGTCAGTCTGTACAACAACATTGTGATTATCATCAATAAATGCAAAATAACCCTGCTCACATACATACCTGCCATCATAATCGTCAGGCTTATTGTCTCCATGCCTTCCACATGAACAGGCCAAGACCGCTGCCATACTTAAAGCCAATAAAATTGTTATCGCACGTTTCATCCAAATTTCCTCCCCTTATCTTATATGTCTATAATTCTTCCGTCACTGCTATACCCCCAGCACTTCCTCCCGTATGGTCTGCATGACATCCCCCGTCACGAACTTAGCGGCAGAACGCACGCACTCCGGAGCATAGTCCATGGCATAGCCATAGCCCACGGTGCCAAGAAGCTTAATGTCATTGCCTCCGTCGCCGAAGGCCATGACCTCATTCATATTGATGGAATATTTCCGACACAGCGCCCTTACACCTGAGACCTTGCAAATTCCCTGTGCCACGAATTCTATCCAGTTGTTGGCATTGTACACCATCTCAAAGGTATCGCACCACTTCTTTTCAAAATGGTCACTACACTTCTCCACACCGTTTTTTGCATAGACTGACAGCTTAAGGAAATCGTCTTCAACTTCTGACGGACTGCTTATCAGGCATACCTTATCACTGTATTTATCCCTGATAAAATCCTCATAAGCTCTTGTCTTTGGCCTTATGTACAGCTTCTCCCTGCCGTACAGCAGGAATTCGCAGCCCTCGGTATAGGTAACGTCGTTTATAAGAGCGCCCACGCCTTCACGTTCCA
Source organism: uncultured Clostridia bacterium (assembly GCA_945836135.1). Classification (GTDB taxonomy): domain Bacteria; phylum Bacillota; class Clostridia; order Lachnospirales; family Lachnospiraceae; genus CAG-882. The sequence goes on from CAMAKT010000007.1 coordinate 11,510, forward strand.
TGCTGTTAATTTCAATAACGCTGTCATTGCATATGGTCATGGCTCCGTCACTGCACACAAATGCCATCTTATCCTTAACCGGCTCAAACAGACGATACAAATCCCCGAAGCCCCTCCCGCTGGCAGCGGCAAAGAGAATATTCCTGTTATGCAGTTCGTTAATTACATCAAATACCTGACTGTCGAATGCCCCTTCGCCCCTGCCAAGCAGGGTGCCGTCAACGTCGCTTAATATAAGCTTAATCATAATTTCTGCACCAAAACCTTTTCTTTAGAGCATAGCCTCAAGTGTTGCACGGATAGCCTTAATGAACTCTGTGCTATTGAGTGTCTTTGCATCCTTGATGGTCGTTATAAGAGCAAGATCTCCTGTCATCTGACCACCTTCAACTGTTGCAATGGTGGCCTTCTCAAGCTTGTCCGCAAAATCCATAAGAGCAGCATTGTTGTCTAACTCGCCTCTCTTGCGAAGAGCGCCGCTCCACGCAAAGATTGTGGCAATAGGGTTGGTGGATGTCTTCTCACCCTTAAGGTAACGATAGTAATGTCTCTGAACCGTCCCGTGTGCTGCCTCGTACTCATAATAGCCCTGCGGAGACACAAGAACCGAGGTCATCATGGAGAGTGAGCCGAATGCGGTGGCTACCATATCGCTCATCACGTCACCATCATAATTCTTGCATGCCCAGATATACCCGCCCTCGGAACGGATTACTCTTGCAACCGCATCATCAATAAGGGTATAGAAATACTCTATTCCCGCCTCCTTGAATTTATCCTCGTACTCATTCTTATATATCTCAGCAAAAATATCCTTGAAGGTATGGTCATACTTCTTGGAAATTGTATCCTTGGTGGCAAACCAGATATCCTGTCTGGTGTCAAGTGCATAGTTAAAGCAGCTCCTTGCAAAGCTCTCTATGGATGCCTCCACATTATGCATGCCCTGAATAATACCGGCGCCCTTGAACTCATGGATAAGTTCACGCTGCTCATTGCCCTGTGTATCGGTATAGACAAGCTCTGCCTTACCTGCGGCAGGAACCTTCATCTCAACAGCCTTGTACACATCACCATAAGCATGTCTTGCAATGGTAATCGGCTTCTTCCAGTTCTTAACCAGCGGCTCAATTCCATTCACAATGATTGGTGCACGAAATACAGTTCCGTCTAAAATGGAACGGATGGTTCCGTTAGGGCTCTTCCACATTTCCTTAAGGTTGTACTCTGTCATTCTGGCTGCATTCGGTGTAATCGTTGCACATTTTACTGCCACACCGTACTTCTTGGTAGCCATGGCAGAATCAATCGTAACCTGGTCATTGGTCTCGTTTCTGTGAACAAGTCCCAAATCATAATACTCTGTATTCAGCTCAACGAAAGGCAGCAGAAGTTCCTCCTTAATCTCCTTCCAGAGAACTCTTGTCATCTCGTCTCCGTCCATCTCTACAAGCGGTGTTGTCATTTTAATCTTATCCATAATGTCCTCCATTCCCGCATCCAAACCACGGCGCAATTTATTCTTTCTAAATAAAGATACAATATGCTGTGTAAAAATACAAGTGCGTAAATTATTTTCTTTTTTTGCGTCACACCTTCTGCCTTACGTCATATTATAAAGTGTATAAAAAATTTGGAGGAAATCAAAGTGAGTGATTTAACAGCAACAAACTGCGGATGCGGAGGCGGCTGCCCATCCGGTGGCAACAACAACTGCTGCAGCATTATCATCTGGATTATTCTTCTCTCCTGTCTGTGCGGTAACGGCCGCGGAATGAACGGCATTTTCGGCGGAGGCTGCGATGATGACTGTGGCTGCGGAAACAACAACTGTATCTGGTTAATTCTCATTCTTATATTCTGCGGAGGCGGCTGCGGCTTCTAATCCGTCAATCTGTCTGCCTCAAAAAGGGGAGCCTGTAAACTTGCAGGCTCCTCTTTTTTCAAAGTTCTAGCCTGACTAAATACAGCATATATTTTTATAAAATCAAAAGGACACATACCCATGCCCCCTAAACCGATCCATCCAACCATAGTCTTAACCGAATTTGATGAAAAGACCATCGGTCAGAGCACCCAGATGCTCAAGGCTCTTATTCCGTTTCTTGAACCGGAGCAGCAGAGGATGTTCGGGCTAATGGTTCGCATAATGGAGTTTAATATGACCCTGGATTATTTCAACAGACACCGCATTGCTGCCTGTGCCTTTGCGCCCCGCTGTAAGCAGGATATGCTTTCAGAACTTAAAAGCTATTGTTCTCCGGAGGAACGCAAACAGCTCGACATTATGCTTGGAATGATAAAAGCTTCCCAGATGCAGGCCGCCTTTGCCCAAGCATCAGAGCAGCCCTGCGATGGAGACAACGGCTGCAAGGATGACTGCAAGGATAATCCATCGGGACAAAAAGACCGACCTAAGAGAGCCGGTCCTTCTCCCATCGATATGCTGTCCGGATTTCTGACACCCGAACAGCTTAAGCTGTGCAAGCAGTATGAAGATATGCTATAAAAGAATAAAAGGAGTATAACAACATGGACAACTTACATTTTTCAGAGGGTCTTGACCCAAAAAAAGCAGCACTTCTTAACAATTTTGCGAATCTCGCCCAGGGTAAAAGCATCGAGGAGGTTCTTCCCCTGCTTTTAGCTGTCTCAAATAAGGCAAAAAAAGAAGGCATCAGTTTCACCCCAAATGAAACCAATGCCATTATAGAAATCCTGCGCCGCGATATGAGCCCGGAGCAACAGGGCAAGCTGGACCTATTCATGCATATGATGAACAATGCATAAAAGCCTATTTTTTCTCTGCTTTTTTCTTCTTACCCGGACGTTTTAAATCCTTGAGCGTAGTCTTAACTGCATCAAAAAGCTCTGAATATCTGCTTGAACTTGCTGAAGGGTTACGGTCAAGGAGTCCCTTAATACCCCTGAACTCTCCTTTTTCAAGAGATGCCAGCTTGCCGCTTAGCTTCTCCTTCAGATTTTCTTTGAAATTCTCCTTATCGTTATCCCATACTGCCGCAATTACATCCATACGTTTCTGGGCACGTTGAACCTTCTCCAACTCGGAAATATGCTTTAAAATCTCCTTCAGATTGAGGGCGTCTCTTACCGATACCGCCAAATCCATGCTGCCTATCATAACCAGAAGTACCGTAATTACCTCTGTAGCTGTACGGGAAAGCGCCATCACATAATGCTCCACATGGGCGTGGATGAACTTAATCATAAGTATGGAGAAAAATCCCCACACAATTGAAGTCGGAAGACTTATGTAGCCCTTAATGTTGGTTGGAATATTAGTGTAATCCCAATACCTTACATGAAAGATTGCCTCCATTACACAGCCTGTGACAAGTTCAAGAGCCGACGCCCCTATCATTCCGCATATAAACACGAGGACAAGATTATCCTTCACCGGCATGGTGGCAAAGAGTATTGCCATTGCACCGAAGCCATAAATCGGAATGAGCGGTCCATGAAGGAAGCCACGGTTGACAAACTTGTGCTTTCTTATGGAAACATAGGCTGTCTCCCATATCCATCCCATGAAACAGTATATGAAAAAGAATAGAATAATCTGTAAAAATGAATATTGCGTCATGACCGCACTACCTTTCTATTTTAGTACTCCTCTGCAATATCAATCTCCTCCTGCTCCTTCTCGATGGACATAGCGCCAAGAGGTGTATGCCTCAGATATACGAGCCAGTATCCGACACCGACAATTCCGGCACCGCCTGCAATATTTCCAAGGGTTACAGGCAGAAGATTCTTAAGCAGAAAGCTTCCTAATGTAAGTCCCTCAGCAGCAATACCGTATTCAGCTGCCGCTGCAAGACCTGCAACGCCAAAATACATATCAGCAATGCTGTGTTCAAAACCGCACAGCACAAAAAGCATGACAGGCCAGAAGCTCATAAGAAGCTTCCCCGACACCTTCTTTGCCGCAAAGGCAGCCCACACTGCAATGCACACCAGAATGTTGCACAGCACTCCTCTTAGAAACGCCTCCAAAAAAGTCTGATTGACACGAGAGCTGGCCGCAGCAACAATCTTCCCTGCAAGAAGGCCGTCAAACATATCCGGTATATGGGCATACACAACCACCAGCGCCACAAAGGATGCCCCGATGAAATTACCGATAAACACAAACAGCCAGTTCTTTAACATTCCTCCTATGGAAACTTTCTTTTGAAGGACGCTGATGATTATGAGATTATTTCCCGTAAACAGTTCACTGCCGGCCACAAGCACCATCGCCATACCCGCCGGGAACACACAGGCGCTGACCAGTTTTGCCACCGATGCCGAAGCTATGGTGGCAGAGCTGGTTGTCGACGCTATCCCGGCAAAGCCTATGAACATACCTGCAAAAAAGCCCAGAATCAGCATTTTCCATGCTGACAGTTTCGTCTTGTGTATTCCTATCTCAACAAAATTTCTTGCAATTTCAAGCGGTGAATGCATGTATTCCCCCATTTCCGTGATATTATATGCGCTTATTAATCTCATGATGCGCTATTTGCACACAATATTTACAATCTTATTAGGTACATAGATTTCTTTTACTATATTAGGAGTAAGCTTCTCTGCCACAGCAGCCTTGGCAGCCGCAAGCACGGTTTCCTTATCAGAATCCTTGGCTACATTGATTACCGTTCTTGTCTTACCGTTAATCTGTACGGCAATCTCAATGGCAGCTTCTTCTGTAAGTGCCTCAACATACTCAGGCCATGGCTCGAAGGCAATGGTGTTGTCATGTCCAAGCTCAGCCCAGATTTCCTCACCCACATGAGGGCATATACATGAAAGCATCTTAATAAAGCCTTCTGCATATTCCTTCGGACAGGTTCCGGTCTTATAGAGCTGGTTTACAAAAATCATCATCTGGCTGATTGCCGTATTAAAGGCGAGATTTTCAAAATCGTTGGTAACCTTCTTAACCGTCTGATGATACAGCCTTGTAAGCTCATCCTTATTTGCATCGGAAATATTATCCTTGTTGGTAAAGAAATTCCATACACGCACAATGAATCTCTTAGCACCCTCAACACCGGTTGCGCTCCATGGCTTTGATGCCTCAAGTGGTCCCATGAACATCTCATAAAGTCTGAGGGTATCTGCGCCGTAATCCTTTACTATATCGCTCGGATTGACAACATATTCCGGATAACGCTTACCCATCTTGATACCATTGGAGCCAAGAATCATACCCTGATGAACAAGCTTCTTGAAAGGCTCCTTAACCGGTGACAAGCCCTTATCATAGAGGAAACGGTTCCAAATTCTTGAATACATAAGGTGTCCTACAGCATGCTCCGGCCCACCAATATACAAATCAACCGGCATCCAGTGCTTTAAGAGCTCCTGATTTGCAAATTCCTTGTCATTGTCCGGGTCAATATATCTTAAGAAGTACCAGCTTGAGCCTGCACTGCCCGGCATAGTTGAGGTCTCCCTCTTGCCCTTTAAGCCGTTATGGTCATACTGCTTCCACTCTGTAGCATTCTCAAGAGGCGCCTGACCATTCTTACCCTTATAATCCTCAAGCTCAGGAAGCACAAGCGGAAGCTCGTCATCCGCCAGGACATGAATCGAACCATCCTCAAGATATACAATCGGAACAGGCTCGCCCCAGTATCTCTGTCTTGCAAAAATCCACTCACGGAAGTGATAGTTAACCTTTCTTCTGGCAATTCCCATTCCAACAAGCTTATCGGTGATAGCTTTCTTAGCCTCTTCCACGGTAAGTCCGGTAAACTCCTCGGAGTTTATGAGCTTACATCCCTTTCCAAGGTAATCGCCCTTCTCAAATGCCTTCTCGCTGACATCCGCTCCGTCAATAACCTGAATCATCGGGATATTGTGTACAACCGCATATTCAAAATCTCTCTGGTCATGGGACGGAACCGCCATAACCGCTCCTGTTCCGTAGCTTGCAAGGACGAAGTCACCGATAAATACAGGAACCTCCTTGCCGTTTACAGGGTTGATGGCATATATGCCCTTAAGGACACATCCGGACTTGGTCTTATTGAGCTCCGTACGGTCCATATCATTCTTCTTAAGTGTCTCGGCAATATAAGCCTCCACCTCTTCCTTATTCTCAATTCTAGGCATAAGCTCCTTCACAAGCTGACCATCCGGCGCAAGCACCATAAAGGTAATACCGTAAATTGTCTCTATACAGGTGGTATATATTGAGAAGCTTCCGCCGCCAACGATGTTAAAGTCAACCTCAACACCCTCCGACTTGCCAATCCAGTGTCTCTGCATATCCTTGGTAGACTCCGGCCAGTCAATCTCCTCAAGCCCTTCAAGAAGCTTCTCTGCAAATGCAGGCTGGTCAATTACCCACTGCTTCATATTCTTACGAATTACAGGGTATCCGCCTCTCTCCGACTTGCCGTCAATAACCTCATCATTGGACAGAACCGTGCCCAGCTCTTCACACCAGTTCACAGGCATATCCACAAGCTTCGCATATCCGTCAAGATAGAGCTGCTTGAATATCCACTGTGTCCACTTGTAGAACTTCGGGTCACTGGTTGCCACCATCTTGCTCCAGTCATAGTCAAAGCCCAATTCCTTAAGCTGCTTAGAGAAAGTCTCAATATTGCTCTCGGTAAAGCCATTCGGATGATGCCCTGTGGTTACGGCATACTGCTCCGCAGGAAGGCCGAAGGAATCATATCCCATCGGGTGAAGTACATTGTAGCCCTGCATTCTCTTCATACGTGACATAATATCCGTAGCCGTATAGCCCTCCGGATGTCCGGCATGAAGTCCTACTCCTGACGGATAAGGAAACATATCAAGAACATAGTACTTCGGCTTGGAAAAATCCCATACATCTGTCTTGAAGGTCTCATGCTCCTCCCAGTATTTCTGCCATTTTTTTTCGATTGTTTTGTGATTATACGCTTCTGACATTTTCTCCTCGTTTCTGCGTTCTTGACGCCAATAATATAAAAAATAATAGCCCTTTCCATCTCATGACTAGAGACGAAAGGGCTGATTTTCCGCGGTACCACTCTAATTCACGCTGACACATGGCAATATGCTGTATCATGCATGCTCTTAATTCTTCTGTAACGGGAAAGCCCGTCCTGACCTACCAACACAGCAACCCTATATCTGCTGCGTCTTCGGAAAGGAAACTCCAAGGCGAGTTCAGCCCCTTCACCTGCTGTCTCGCACCCTCCGGCAGCTCTCTGTAAGGAATCGGAAACCTACTGCTCCTTATCAACGTCTTTGTCATATATGGAGTATTGTATATATTTTTGGTGGAATTGTCAATGCCGTAAAATGCATTACACCTCAAAATCCATACAGGTTCTCGTCTGCGTATACGGACGCACCTTGCCATCAGCCACTGCCACATGCTCGGGATGCACCGCATAACCCTTAAGCGCCTCCTCGCTCTCAAAAGTGGAGTCTAACATCACATCCGCATTGGAGCTTGCCAGACTGTCAGTATATACATGAATATCAACAAGTCCCGGAATCCTGCCCTTGAGTCCCTCAAGTCCCTCCTTAATTCCTGCCTTAACTTCATTCTTGCGTCCTGCATCAAGCTCATCCTTAAGCTTCCATAAAATTACGTGCTTTACCATAAAAATCCTCCTGAATAAAAAACTATTTAACCGCCACCGCGGTAAACTCCCCCGGAACCTCCTTATTACTCCAAGCTGGATGTTCATCAAACCTTCGCAGTGTAAATCCATTTCCAATAATTGAATTAATTATTTCACTGATGGTATACTTTCTGTAACTGCACTTCGGCATACGTTTTCTGGTCTCTTCGTCAAAAAAGCGGGCATGTGCCATCTCACCTTCAAATACATCCGTCGAAAAATAATCCATCGTATTCTGCTCCAGCTTCAATACATCCGCAATCTTTGTAAACGGGTGAAAGTCACTGCAAATCAGCTTTCCATTATCTTTAAGCAAATGATACATTATTCGCATAAATTCGTCAATATCGTGAAAATAGTGCAGCACACCGCCTTCCATAAAAACCACATCAAAATACTCACCGTATTTTTCCAAATCAATTTCCAGAACATCGCATACTTCAAAATTGATATTTACATTGGCTTCCTTTGCTGTCTCCAGCGCATATCGCTTGTTATCTTCCGAAATATCAAAAATAGTAACCTCTGCTCCCAGAATGGCCAACGGAACAGCCTTTTTTCCGCAGGAGCCGCAAATATTGGCAACCCTCACACCCTCATAGGTATCAAAATAGTCTGCATATCTTTTTAACATTCCCACCGGGTCTTCCATGTCCTTCTTGGCTCTTTGGGCAGGAGTTCCGCTGTGGCTTACCCAGAAATCATAGGCATTGTATTCCCATGCCTTTTTATTTTGATAGCTGTAGTCTTTCATGGTCTACCTCATTTCCGGCTGGTAGGAATATTCCATTCCATAATGTCTGTCATTTGTCTCATTGCTCAGATAATCAAAGCCTTCCTCCGAAACCACCCTAAAGCCGCACTTCTCATGTGTCCTGATGGATGCTGTATTTTTCTTGCTGACGCAATCGCACAGCCTGAAAGAGCCCTGCTTTTTCAGTTCATTGATGACGCTGTCAAGAAGCTTGGAAGCATACCCCTGCTGTCTGAAATCAGGATGTGTTTCCAAGGCTTCTATGTAATACAGGGCATTATCGATTCTGTACAGCCTTAGAGCACTCACCCATACAGCATTTTCTTCCAGCACCCAGTAGGCATTACCTGACGAGGCCAGAAAATCTGTCTCAATATATTTCAGGAAGTCTCTTTCCACCTTAGCCACAGCCTGCTCTTTATCTGCAATTTCAGGATAAAAGTAGTCCGTGTTTTCCATATTTCCTTCACGGTAAATATCCATCAGCTTTCTCTTGTCTATTTTGTCCATGGTTGTAATACGGTAAATCATTTCCTATACCCCTTCGATTTCATATTTTTTTAATTCATACTTCTGCTTCTCGATATCAAAGGTCTCCATATACGGGCTGCCGTCTATGTACAGCCAGCGTTCAATATATGTAGGTCTGACAGCAAATAGTCTTTCGTTTTGCAGGGCAGAATATTTCCTGAAAGAACCATTAAAGCACTCCCTGTACAAATCACAAAAAGCAGGAAAATCCATAGGGTGACCGATTTCTTCGCATATTCCTTCTATCTGAATGTTATCAATGCATAGCGCAACCCGAGGATTGTTAATAAGCTGATGATATTTTCTGAATGTTTTATCCGTTTGAAAATAAAGCAAACCGTCAAGGCAGACAACACTCATCATTCTTGATGTAACTACATTGCTTTCAGATGATGAGAGTACCATTGTTCTTCCTTTTCCGAATTCCATAAGGAATTTATTATAATTGTCGAAATAGGTATTCATAATATATCTGCCTCTTTTCCTCATTCCACCGTAAAATCCGTCCATTCAATACGATTATATACCATAACGTCATCCGGCTTTTCCATTCCGATTTTTTCATAGAACGGAACAGCATTTTCATTAGCGCAGGTATACATTATTATATTATCTTCTCCACCTGCCAGTTCATGCATCTTCTTAACCAATGCCGTACCCACTCCTTTTCCGGTACACTCGCGGGCAACGCCCAAGTCGGTTATAAAAAGCCAGTACGCAAAATCCGTTATCCCGAAGCAGACACCGATTATCTCGTCGGCTTCGTCCCTTGCTACCAAACTGATGGAAACCTTATTTACCAGCGTGTTAATTCTTTCCTCGAATCTTTCTTTAGGATACTGGGAGCCCAGATCCGTTCTTTTCAGGAAATTGATATATTCACTGCCGGTTAATCTCTCTTCTCTTATGCTATATTCCATTTCTCTTCCTCCCTGTATAATAAATGTGGCTATGCCAAAAGCATAGCCACAATCCGAAATCACCTTGCAGGCAATCCCATTGCTTTTACAACTTCCACTTAATGGTAGGACTCACCTTTAATATAATGTTACCTTATTTTATGATTTAGTCAATGGATTCATAAAATAAAATGCCTACTATCTAAGGAAATATCCGAATTATTTTTTAACTATCCTCTTGCATCGTAGTTACTACCATATGTCGTACCACTGTTTCCGGTCTGGGTATATGTGCTCCGGCTGCTCTCCACATAGGAGGCTGCATTGCTGCCAATCTTAACAGATACAAAGACAAGCTTCGCCATAAATTCCGAATCCACTCCAAACACCTGCTTAAGTTCATCTGCCGTACATTCCGACAGCTTGTCGTCATCCACGGTAAGCTTTCCATCCGTTCCAACTGCCATTCCTATCTTAGAAAGCGGTTCGACACTGTCTGAGGCAGCACTTTTCAAATTCTGATAGTAGAACTGCTGTAATGCACTTGATGTGCAGCCCTTCATGGAGGTGAGCAGATTATTATACAAATCTGCCAAATTTTTAGCAGCCTCGCAAAGCTTCGTATTGTCATCTGACTGTGCTGCCTTTGCAAAAAGTCCTTCCTCCGACTCATCAATAAAGCCCTCTGCCTGTGTAAGCAGATCCTCCGCGGCATTCTCTAACTTCTCATATTTTGTCTTAGTAACTGAATCTGATGCTGTACTGCTGCCCTTAAGCTTACCTAGCAGTGCATTCCGGTTGCGCTCATTCATATAGTCTAAAATGCTCTTACGTCTTGTGTCTATACCCGCCTTTTTCTCCACGGTAGTCATCATCTGCGATGTAATTCTCATTATATCTGCGCCTCTTTCTGAAATATTTTTCCAAGCTGTAATATATATCGGACGCAGTCCGGCATTTCAACACCCTATTGTAAAAGTTTCCGGAATATCTCATACCTTTTTGTTTGAATAAAATAGCGGTAAAACTGCAATAGCTCTACCGCCTTCTATTATTTATCATTATTACTTGAACGTAAAATTGTAAAAATTCCAACCAGCAAAATGATAATTCCGAATACACAAATTATTGTGGGCAGAAGATTACCAATCCTGCCAGCTACAAATACCGACATTGGACCATCATTTCCACAAATCATCAAAGACCATGAATGTGTAACAAACAAATTAATTGCACATAATACAACGCATATGCCTATGACGCAGCATAGTCCACCAATTATGATTTTTTTTAGTGCTTTTTTTCTTTGAATTTTTGCAATTTCAATACTCGCTTTAATTCCATCATCTGTGTTTTTTTCAGTACCTTTTGAACATTTCATCAATTCCGTCAGAGTAACACCCAAAGCATCTGCTAAAGGTTCAAGAGTATTTATATCCGGATATCCAATACCTCTTTCCCATCGGCTTACTGCCTTATCTGTCACATTCAGTCGCCTCGCCAGCTCCGCCTGCGTAATTTGTTTTTCTTTTCTTAATTTTGCAATAAATTCTCCCATCTCTTTTGCTTCCATTGCTATGTCCCTCCTGATTTTATGGTAATCTCAGCATAGCATAATAGTATTAAATATAAAACCGATGAACACTTTACTCAATAACATACATACTCTACGATTTGTTGAGTTCTAAAAAAACGAAATTGCTGCCCCCTGATTGAAATCTACGGACACCTGAAATGTATCCCCTATAACTTCAATCGTAAAATTGCCACCCAGCGCCTGCACATAAGCATCCACAATCGCAAGCCCCAGACCGTTTCCTTCCGTGCTCCGGGATTTGTCGCCCCGTACAAATTTTTTCTTGAAGTCATTGGCATCCCCCTCGATGGGATAACTTGAAACATTGATAATCTGTAGAAATACCCTTGATTCTTTTACATAGGTCTTTACAAAAATCCGGGTTCCTGCCATGGAATATTTTATGGCATTCACAAGGAGATTCTGCACAATACGATAGACATACATGCTGTCTCCTGTAAAATCTGTTTTTTCTTCGGAAAGCTCTATTTTAAATGGAATTTCTTCATCATTGCAGGTGTCAGACACATCGCTTAGTACCTGCATAACCAGCTTGTTCATATCAAGGGATACCATTTCAAGCTCTGCATTTCCGCTGCTTGCCTTTGAAATCTCAAATACCTTCTCAATCATTTCCTTCAACAGCAGGGATTTTTCCGATACCGCTTTTACATAATCCTGCATGACGGGAGACAATTCTTCCTTTTCCATCAGAGCAAGATAACCTATGATTGCAGTGAGCGGTGTCTTTAGATCATGTGTCACATTAGTGAGAAGTTCTGCCCTGAAATTCTCTGTTTTCCCTTTTTCCAATCCGGTCTCAAACTCTTTTTGCTGCAGCCGTCTTCCCCGGTATCTGTCGCCTTCAATATAAACGGTAAATAAAGAGCCAAAAACCGGAACAATATAGATCAAAAATACAATCCATTCCATATTATACATTAACAAATTTTTAACAAAGGAATCTGTATCCCTGTACGGGTGTCCCAGAAGCAGCACCGCCGTAGCAAACACAATATACACAATACATCCAATAAGTTCCGTAATAATTATTTTGTAATATACCGTATTAAATTCCTCATCACTTCCGTTTTCCACTTTGCTGAGCCGGTTATGCATACCTATTTTAATTCCCGTCACAATCCAAAGCAGTGCAAAAATAAAATTGATAATGACAAGAGACGGATAATACTCATACTCGCAAAGCCCCAGCCAAATATTTCCTGCAAAAAGAAAGATGAACACGACAAAATAAAGGACTGACGCAGTTTTGTTAATCATGATTTTTTTAATTCTTTCTTTCAAACTTTTCCATCTTGTATCCAATCCCCCACACCACCTTTATGTATTTTGGATTTTTTGAATCGATTTCTATTTTTTGCCGTATTCTTCTGATATGAACCATGACAGTATTCTCAACTGTATAGTCTGCGTGCTCATTCCAGACACGTTCATAGATTTCCTCTGCGGAGTACACCCGCCCCGGATTGTTCATAAAAAGCTGAACAATTTTATACTCTGTGGCGGTAAGTTTCGTTTCCTGTCCGTCCACAAAAAGCTGCTTTGCCACCGTATCCAAAACAAGACCACCATTTATAAGCCGCTCCTTGTTCTTTTGTCTCTCGTCTGTATTCCATGCCTTGTAACGCCGCAAAAGTGCTTTAACTCTTGCACCAAGCTCTGCCGGATTGTAGGGCTTGCATATATAGTCATCCGCACCCATGGAAAGACCATACACCTTGTCGCTGTCCTCTGACTTCGCTGACAAAATGATGACCGGAATGTGGCTGGTCTCCCGGATTTTCATAAGTGCCGAAATCCCATCCAGCTTCGGCATCATGATGTCGAGAATGATCAGATCAGGAGTGGATTCCGTTAGGAGATTTAACGCCTCGATTCCATCCTGGGCTTTCCACACTTCAAAGCCTTCATATTCAAGAAGCTTCGACATGGAAAATAATATTGCTTTATCATCGTCTACCACTAATATCTTTTGCTTGTCCATAACTGCTCCATTTCCTTTTTCTCAAATAACAACTCCATTATATCCCACATTACAAACATTTTTAATGCAAAAATTCTTACAATTTTCTTAAAGCGAATACGAAGGACAGCATAATCTGCAGAGAGTACCCATACAATACATGCGGCGCACACTACGGACGCAGGTACTCCTGTAAAAACCTTGCGTAATACGACCACAAACATTGCATGTCCCAGATAGATTTTCATACTTTTACGACCGATTTTGGAAAATACGGTTTCTTTCCGGTTCATCAGTTTTAACATTGCAAAGGTCTGTCCCATACCCACAAGGTACATTGCAAATCTTAGAATCGGACCATAAGAAAGAATCTCGTAACAATATGAGCCATAAAACCATCGGTAATCTATTTTATTCCCAAAAAAACATATGGTAATCTGAATAACGAGCAAAAAAAGAAGGCAATTTACTTTTTTCAGCTTCTTATACCAGCGGTACAACTTCGGTATCATCCTTTCCGCATCTTTCATATAATATCCCAGAAGAAAGTACGGAAAAAATACCACAATCCGGGACAGACCCATATCGTATCCAATGGAATTGTCAAATCCAATCCCGAGGGAAAGGGCAACCGCACCGAAAAGAATTGCAGCCCTTTGCTTCCAATTTCCCGTAGAAATATACGGAATCATTGTTTTCCATATTATCAGCGCATATAAATACCACAATATCCATACCGGTGTGGTAAACTGCATTCTCTTTCCCGTTTTAATTGCTTTTACAATACATACAACCCCTTGGAGACATATGTAGGGCACAACCAGTTTAACCCGTATCTTTTTGGCATCATATTTTGCAAAATAGCCGGAAATAAACACAAAAAAAGGCATGTGAAAACTGTAAATCAGTACGTACAAAGTTTTCGACACGCCTGTCAAATTTCCTTCCAGCATATGCCCTAATACCACACAGAATATTAAGAAACCTTTCGCATTGTCAAATTCATATTCTCGCGTTTTCATAGATTCTATTCCCCCATGTATTGTCCATCCGATATGGGAATTCTAATCTATGATTCTGTCGAATATTTCAATCTAATTCTTACAAGTTTCTTAAAGTATGAACGGCGAGCAGACACGTAATTTCACATGACCCACCATGAGATGTTTTGGGACTGTTTTCGGACTGTTCATTGCTGCTTATCTCGTTATACCTCTAACTCACATGGATTATTAATCATGCTAAGAAACGCCTCATCCGCCTTCTTATCATTTGATAACCAGCCCTGCAGCACTGTATAAAGGAGTAATCTGCGGTACTCAAGGAATAATCCTAATTTTTCAAGCCAGAATGAATCCAACACATTCTCTGTCTGATAGCCTTCAAGGAAATGCTTATAAAACTTCTTCAAAACCTCCGGCTTTGAAACAGGCTTTATCATGCCGCCGGTTACATCGAATAAAAGCCCCTGAACCGGCAAAAGAATATCATTTACAAAAAAATGGCACTCTGCACAGTCAAAATCTATGACAGCAATATCATTTCCTGTAGCTATAATATTCATCTGATGATTATCATTATGTATGAATCCATAGCTGTCCCGATTTATTGGCAGTGCCCTAAGCTTTTCCTTCATTTCCATCCACTTACCCTTGATGAAATCATTAGGAGACATCGTAATAAACGAATCAATCTCAGCTTCAAAGCCATAACGCTCATCACCTTCGCAAGAATTCTTCCAGACAGGATATTCCTTTGCTGCTTTATGCATTTTCCCGGTAAGCCTTCCCCATTCGTAAACTAACTTAGAGTTTTGCTCCAGTTCCTTCGCATCAGGAACTGCTCCTTCAATAAATTCCATCAGGGTAGCAATCCATAATAAGTCATTATCCTTTGCCACCTCATAAATATTGCCTTTTTCATTCTTTAGCGGGCTGCTGATATGAATTCCACAGTTACCCAGATAATGTGCGAATTCCAGTATATTCTTCACATGCTCCTCAT
>CAMAKT010000008.1 GCA_945836135.1 uncultured Clostridia bacterium
GAATAGTCGTTCCCACCTTACCCTTAAGCTTACCAAGCTCTCTTAGTGTCTGGACCGTAATACTTACAGAGGTTGCTGTCATAATCGTTCCGATAAATACAGCCTTGAAAAAGCCTTCTGAGCCTACAGCCGACCACCCATAAAAACACTGATAATATACAGTACCGGCAATGAGTGGTACAACAACACCTGTACATGCAAGCAAAAGTGCAACCGGCCCTGTCTTAATCATCTCCTTAAGATCTGTCTCAAGTCCTGCGACAAACATAAGAATGACAACACCTATTTCCGCCATAAATGCTATGGCATCCGTCTGTCCTACCCAGCCAAGAATGCTTGGTCCGATAATCAGTCCTGCAATTATCTCTCCTACAACCTGTGGTGCACGCAGGGTTCTAGCAAGCATTCCGAACAACTTAGCCGATATAATTATTATCGCCAAATCCCTAAATACTGATACTATGTCCATTTTATTCTCCATTCTGCACCGGCTCCCCGGCACATCCCTCCACATCTAAAATATCTTATGCAACATCTTCCTATTTTACATAAATGTAAATAAAATGCAATAGTAAAAGCGCCATATTTCACAAGAAATTTTCCATACTCATTATGCAATAATTATTTACTTTTCTGCAATAACACGCTAAAATACAAGTAATAGCTAAATTATATTTTGGAGGTATCACAATGAAATTAATTAATACACCGGATGCTCCGGCAGCAATCGGCCCATACTCACAGGGTTTTATCACAAATGGCTTCTTTTACTCATCGGGACAGGTTCCGCTTGACCCTGCCACGGGAGCAGTGGTCGGCACCACTATAGAGGAGCAGACTGAACAGGTAATGAAGAATCTTGGAGCTCTGCTCAAGGCCGCAGGCGTTTCCTACGAGAATGTTGTCAAGACAACTTGTTTCCTTGCAGATATGGGTGACTTCGGAAAGTTCAACGAAATCTATGCCAAGTATTTTACAGGCAAGCCTGCTCGTTCCTGTGTGGCAGTCAAGACTCTCCCTAAGAATGTACTTTGCGAGGTTGAAGTAATAGCCGAAGTATAAAAATAACCGCATGTAAATTCATACGGAGGAATTTCCTATAAGGCAAAAAAGACTTCCCGCCATATATATGGCTTGGAAGTCTTTTTGCTGATTATCAAAGGCTCATTCCACCCTCAATACCCTCAAAATCCACTATCTTGGTCTGTCCGTTTTTAAGTTCAATGTGCACAGGTCCATAGCAGCCGCATCCCATTCCGTCAGTATATTCAATGCTCTTTATAGGAAAAAGTTCATCCTGTGTAAAGTCATCATGATTTTCCTTAGTTATCACCTGTGAAATCATAATATACTGCTCATAGCCGCCGTACTGCTTTTTCTTCTGTGCATTGGCGTACAGCACAATGGATTTATCCGAATCCGGGTTACTGCCCCGGCTATGGATAACTCCTATATCATCCCATCCGTCATATACTGTCATTGCAAGCTGTCTTGGTCTTCCCTCCGCGTCAGCACCTTTAAGTATCACTGCCTTAGCTTTAAGCATCTCCTGCTTTTCAGGCTTAAGCTCCATGACGGTAATTTCCGTTCCATTGTCAGGAAATCCATAGGCTCCAAGCGTTATTTCTACAGGTCTGCGGTGCAGCTTCATCTTGTCCGCACGCAGTATTCCGTATTCTACAGGAAAATCTGCAAGGTATATTCCCTGCCTCCAATGCATCTCCACATCCAGCCTGTAATCAAAAAGCTGCCGTCTGTAGAGAACTCCGTCCTTAAGACCGCACCAGAAGGTTGCATTGGCAAGCGATACATCCCCATTGGTGCCGTCCTTAATCACATACTGCTGGGACTCAACCTCCGGCAAACCCTTTGAAGGGGCTATTCCGTCTTCATTCTGCCCTTCTTCCAAAGAAGGCGTCGCCTCCCACGGATACTTTGTATTGTAATTAAGCTTTCCATAATTCCATAAGCCATGCCTGTCACCGATATCCTTTACAACCTTGCCCGTTCTCAAGATGGTCTCACCGTTTGCCTTATGGTTCGTAAAACAGAGTGCCGGACCATTAAGCGCTGTCTGCTTAACTTCATTTTTATTAAGTTTTTCCCAGCTTCCGTTATTCTCCTTTGCAGTCCAGAAAGGATGCTCCGGCGGAAGGTGAAGGCACATAAAAGCTTTGCCCAGCCAGAACGGTGATTCAGCACAGGAATACCCCTGAACCAGTGGAGCAAACTGTCCGTAAAAGCCCAGAGTCGGTATTCCCTCCCAAAGAAAATCCTCCCTTGACATAAACTGCATAAGGCAGCCGGAGGTGATTCTCCTTGCGAGTCCTGCATCTGCGGTAGAATGTCTAAGAAGCATATTGCCGTCAAAAGCACTGGTTGCGGCGAAACGATATATATTGCTTCGTCCCCACATATTCATCCAGCCGTCCTCGTCAAAGAAATCGGCATAACTCTCCATAAGCTTATTGGAATACTCTTCAAATTTAGCAGCCAGATACGGTTCATTCTTATATCCGTACCACTCATTCCACAGCGGCGCATAGAAATTAAATGCCCAACAGGAATAATAGTCAAAACTCTGTCCGTCCCTGTACCAGCCGTCCCCAACATAGTAGTCCGCAATAGCTTCCGCATGGTCTAACATGATTTCTTTGTCTATCTCATACCCATTCATATGAAGGAACGCCATATCAAGCATATTGAACAGTCTCCAGTTCTGCGGAACTGTTGCATTATGGGCATAGCTTGATAGGAACGTCGCAATCCTGTCCTTTTCCTCCTTGGTATATGTATCCCATACCTGTTCATGACATGCCCAGAGGCATATAACAAGCGCACAGGTCTCAACTGTCTGCTGAAAGGTTCTGAAATTATCAGAGCCTGTACTCTCTTTAAGTTCCTCATAGGTTCCGACATAGGAAGCTGTACCCTTGGTACATACATCGAGTATCTGCTTTTTATAATAATCCGCCAGCCTATAGCCATACAATGTAAGTTCAGGCTTATTATGTATCATCGGAGCAGCAATAAACATGGAACGTGTGAGTCCCTCAAATATCTCCGCCTTTCTCTCAGCCTCCTGATTCTCAGGCGTTGAATAGCTGTGAGGATAAGTAATCTTATTTTCCTTCCTTGGCACCACCACCGGACTGTCAAAACTCTTAATATGTCTAAAAATGCCATCCAAGAGATATTCACCTGCCTCAAGCCAGCTCTCTCTTGTAAATCCCGTATATGGACTCAGATCATAATCTGTATATTTCGGAATAAATTTCATTTCTATCTCCATTCCTTCCCTTTATCCCAGTATTGCGCTCTCTATTGTGTGCTTAAGCAATACTGAGGTAGTAACAGTACCTACACCCCCCGGAACCGGAGTAATTGCTGCCACACTTTCTGCAACAGCCTCATAATCCACATCTCCACACATCACACCATCAACAAAATTGATTCCCACATCAATAACCGTCTGTCCCGGATGCGTATATTCCTTCTTAATCATTCTTGCACTTCCGGCGCATGCAATCAGAATATCCGCTCTGCTGCATTCTGCAGCTATATCCTTTGTTCTTGTATGACAGATTGTGACAGTGGCATTTTTCTTAAGAAGCAGCATGGAAAGCGGTCTGCCCACTACAAGGCTTCTTCCTACAACCACTACCCGCTTTCCTGTAAGCTCAATTCCGTAAAAATCCAATATCTCCACAACCGCCTGTGCCGTACACGGTGCAAAGCCGCTTTTTTCCCCTGCAAACACCTTCGCCGAATTAATCATGCTGATTCCGTCAACATCCTTCAATGGATTGATAAGCTCCTTAAGACGTTCATCTGAGAGCTGCTTCGGAAGTGGTCTGAATACCAGTATGCCGTGAATCTCTTTATCCTCATTAAGTCTTATTATCACCTTATCGAATTCATCCTGACTGATTGTAGTAGGGAGGGCAATAACTTCCACAAGCGCATCAACTCCCGCAAAACGCTTGAGCGCCCCTTTTTCATAAGCAATATCGTCCTCACGCTCGCCGACCCGGACAATTGCCAGCTTAGGAATAATTCCCTTTTCCTTAAGCCCTGCAACCTGCTCTTTAAATTTCTCCGCCATAGCCTTGACAACAGGCATTCCTCTGTATTCTGCCATAATACAACCTCGTTTCCTTAATGTTTATATGATTGTTGATTAGGATGTCAAAACATACCTGGTTTTATGATTGTAAGCCACTAAGTATCTCCGTATACAGACTGTCACAGCACTGCGTACATTCGTTTAGAAGTTCCTTCGTCTCCTCATTGACCCGCCCTGCATATTCGCGATTTTTCATAAGGCGGGTATTGATATACACATTCATCGCTGCCCCCTCCGCCGCAGCACGGCAGGCAGCGGCAGCAACGCCCACATCACTTACTGCGAGCCTTGAACCCTTAACATTAAGCTCTTTCATAATATCAAGAAGCTTATGTGCCTCTCTAAGTATTTCAAGCGGCGCTCCACAGGCATCGACCAAGGCGTTCTCCAATATCTCATCTCTGCCCGGCTCTGTCTTTGGTATCCCATAGGCCTGAGACAGCGGATAGAAACATTGCGCATCCTTCTCAATCAACCCCAGAAAGACATTTATTTCTGATTTCATCTCTTCAATTATAAGTTCAATATCCTCCTGATATTGCGCATACTTTTTCTTTCCGGATGTGAGATTAGCCACCATGGAGCACAATGCCGCACTTACCGCTCCCATAAGTGCACTGGCTCCGCCACCTCCCGGCACAGGCTCCTTAGTAGATAACTTCTCAATAAAAAGATATGTATTGTCCATGAGTTTTCCTCTCTAGAGTATGTTTTCTATGCGTTCCAACTGCTCGGTAGTAAATTCAGCGGAGTTTACAATGCGGCAGTTCTCCAAAATCTGCGATGGCTTAGAAGCTCCTATAAGCACGCTGGTGACTTCACCGTCCCGAAGCACCCATGCCAGAGCCATCTGTGCCAGGGACTCGCCTCTCTCCTTCGCAATCTCGTTCAAGGCGGCAATCTTGTTGAGCGTCTCAGGTGTAACCGCACTCTCCTTTAGGAATCTGCCGTCAGTTCTGATACGGCTGTCCTCCGGAATACCATGCAGGTATTTATCCGTGAGCAGACCCTGTGCAAGCGGGCAGAATGCTATGATGCCTATTCCGTTTGCAGCGGCGTAGGACTTCAAGCCGTCCTGCTCAATATCCCTGACAAACATGGAATATTTGCGCTGGTTTATGATAAACGGTGTCTTTAGCTCAGTGAGTATCTTAACCGCTTCTTCCGTCTGTATCTTATTGTAGTTGGATATTCCCACATACAGAGCCTTGCCGCTCTTAACTATGGAGTCAAGGGCAAGCATGGTCTCCTCGAGAGGTGTCTCCGGGTCAGGTCTGTGATGATAAAAAATATCCACATAATCAAGCCCCATTCTCTTAAGGCTCTGGTCCAGACTTGCAATAAGGTATTTTCTTGAGCCCCAGTTTCCGTAAGGCCCATCCCACATTTCATAGCCTGCCTTCGTGGAAATCACCATCTCATCTCTATAACGTCCTAACCCATCCCGCAGTATTCTTCCGAAATTTTCCTCAGCACTTCCCGGAACCGGGCCGTAATTATTTGCCAAATCGAAATGCGTAATGCCGTTGTCAAAAGCAGTCTCACAGAGAGCCTTCATATTGTCAAAGCCGGCATTGCTGCCAAAATTATGCCATAACCCCAGTGAAACCATCGGAAGCTTAAGCCCACTTTTTCCACATCTTACATACTTCATTTTCTCATATCTGTCTTCTGCTGCAATATACATAGTTTTTCCTCATTTCCGCGCTTTTTTTGCGCCAATATCATTCTACCTTCCATCAGAGCATATCACAAAAACGCAGAAAAGGCAACATAATCGGACGCAATAAAAGAGGGCATGCGCCCACGCGCACGCCCTCGTACTTATGCGGGTTACACCGCAATTCTATCACATTATTCCATATCCAAAAGCTCCTGATAGAACTTGGAGTAGTCGGTTCTTCCCTCTTTGATACACTTAATTGCCGACGAAGGATGGCTGTTGAGTACACCCGTAAGCAGGTACGGAAGGTCATAGCCCCACTTGTCCGGTCCTTCCTTGAGCTTATTCATGTGGTTCTCCACAAAGTTCATAACCGGCACAAGATTATACTTAGGATTACGAAGGAAGGATAAAAGCTGCTCCATATAGCAGTTGCCTGCTCCTCTTCCCATTCCGCTCATGGTAGCATCAAGATAGCTGGCTCCGTTAATTGCAGCCTCTATTGTATTGGCAAAAGCAAGTTGCTGGTTATTGTGTGCATGTACGCCAATCTTCTTACCGTACTTGGCTGCTGCTGCCATATATCTTGCTGTAAGTCGTCTTACCTGCTCAGGGTAGAAGGCACCGAAGCTGTCTACGAGGTATATACAGTCTGCATCGGACTGAGCAAGCAGTTCAAGTCCGTTGTCAAGATTCTCATCTGTAACCTTGGATACTGCCATCAGATTAACCGTAACCTCGTATCCCTTCTCCTTGGCATCGGAAATCATATCAATAGCCGAAGGTATCTGGTGAATATAAGTCGCAACCCGAATCATATCGATGACGCTGTCTTCTTTCTTGATGATATCGCGCTTA
The DNA here is from genome assembly GCA_945836135.1 of uncultured Clostridia bacterium. GTDB lineage: Bacteria > Bacillota > Clostridia > Lachnospirales > Lachnospiraceae > CAG-882. The sequence goes on from CAMAKT010000008.1 coordinate 6,648, forward strand.
TAATCTGTTCTTCCCACATCCGCCATAACACATATCTTAAGATCTGTGTCATTGTCACCAACGATTTCACGGATATCCTCCTCATTGGAGAACTTCCATCTTCCGAATTCCTTCGGGTCGAATATATCCTTGGAAGCCTTGTAGCCAAATTCCATATAATCAACGCCTGCGGCTATGTTCGTCTTATATAAATCCTTGACAAATTCAGTGGTAAAACCGAAGTTGTTAACAAGTCCTCCATCTCTTAATGTCGCATCTACAACCTTGATATCCGGTCTGTATGATACAATTGTTCCAAATGTGTTGTCCATTCTATATTTCCTCCAAATTCCATAACTCACATTCTATATTTCTATCATGCTTTAAACCGTTACACTTTAAATCACTAAAGCACTCTACTACTATACACAAAGAAACGGAATTTGTCAATCAGATTTTTATTGGAAATCACTTTTCTTCCGTATGTATGCTTACGCCACGGTTCATATCCCCCTGTGGATTTTTTCCGAATTCATAATCATTCCCCGGAAGAACCGCATTCAGGATAATACCTGCTATAGCTGCAATGGCAAGACCTGTAAGTGTGATTGATGTTCCTCCCACGTTGAAGGTAAGTCCTGATGAGAAGCCAAGACCGCATACTAAAATAACCGCAGCAATGACGAGATTTCTCGACTTGGTGAAGTCAACCTGATTCTCAACCACATTTCTTACACCGATTGCAGAAATCATACCATAGAGCATGATGCTGACACCACCGATGATTGCCTGCGGCATGGAACCGATTATCTCCGATACCTTCGGAATAAAGCTTAAGATGATTGCAAACACAGCCGCTATTCTAATAACCCTTGGGTCGTGAACATGGCTGAGCTCAAGAACGCCTGTATTTTCTCCGTAGGTGGTGTTAGCCGGACCACCGAATGCAGAAGAAAGAGCTGTTGCAAGACCATCGCCAATAAGGGTTCTGTGAAGTCCCGGGTCAGCCATAAAATTGCTTCCGACAGTGGCTGAGATTGCTGACATATCTCCGATGTGCTCCATCATGGTTGCAATGGCAATAGGTGCCATAACGAGGATTCCCGTGATATCGAACTTGCACAACTGGAACGGCGGAAGTCCCACAAAGTTTGCCTGCGCCACACCTGCAAAATTAAGTATCGCACTTCCGTCCGGATTGGTCACACCGCACAGATGCAGAATCAGTGCAAGAACATAGGATACCACAACTCCCATGAGAATCGGGATAATTCTGAACATTCCCTTTCCCCATATATTGAATACAATAATCACTGCAAGAGCAACGATTGCTATGAACCAGTTGGTAGATGCATTAGATACTGCCGATGGTGCAAGACTCAAGCCGATACAGATAATGATAGGTCCCGTCACAACAGGCGGCAGGAACCTCATGACCCTTTTAACGCCTACAAGCTTGATAATAAGTGCCAGCACCAGATATAAAAGTCCTGCTACAACCACACCGCCACAGGCATAAGGAAATTTCTCTGCCATGGTCATTGTGGCATATTTCCCCGTATTAAGCCCTGCCATTGTAGCATAGCCTCCAAGGAATGCGAATGACGAGCCTAAGAATGCAGGAACCTTCATCTTAGAACACAGGTGAAAAAATAAAGTACCGACACCTGCGAAGAATAATGTGACCTGAATGGACAACCCCTGTCCTTCAAAATATCCTCCGACAAGTATCGGTACCAAAATAGTTGCTCCGAACATTGCAAACATGTGCTGCAAGCCAAGAAGGAGCATCTTCGGAACGCCAAGCGTTCTTGCATCTTTGATTGCTTCTGTTTTGTTGCTCATAGAAATTAACCTCCCATGGTCTTTAGTATTTGCTCAACTATACCAAAAATCATGAGAAAAAACAATCAGTAAAATAGAACTAGTTGTGCTCCATAGGTGTGAACACCCTGCTGCTGTGGACATCCTCTCTGTTATCCATTGCCTTGACCCGCTCCCATGCTTCCCTGCAGAACTGCTCCTGTGCTTCCACACCGGCTGCTCCTGCACGATGAACTTTAACATAAGAGCCATCCGACTGCATAAGCTGCGCCTTAACATTGTCGGAAAGCTGTACATCAAGCACATGCTTGACTTCCTTCATTAGGCGTTCATCCTCCACAGGAAACATAATTTCCACACGGCGGTCAAGATTACGTGACATCCAGTCCGCACTTGCCATATAAACTTCCTCGTTCCCGCCATTCTCAAAATAGAATATACGGCTATGCTCTAAGAATGTACCCACAATGGAACGGACGGTAATGTTCTCACTTACCCCCTTGACCTGCGGGATAAGACAGCAGATTCCGCGCACAATCAATTCTATCTTAACGCCTGCCTTGGATGCCTTATACATAAGCTCGATAATATCCTTGTCACATATGGAATTCATTTTGGCTATGATGTGAGCCTCCCTGCCCTCCTTGGCATGTCTGATTTCGCGCTCAACCAGATAATGAAAACGGTCACGAAGCCACAATGGTGCCAAAGACAGCTTATTCCAGCTAATAGGCTCTGAATATCCGGAAAGCATATTAAATACGGCTGTAGCATCCTCTCCGATTGCCGGAGAGCAGGTCAGCAGTCCCATATCACAGTACAGCTTGGCGGTTGAATCATTGTAGTTACCGGTTCCAAGATGGACATAACGTCTTATTCCGTCCTCCTCACGCCTTACCACAAGGGTAATCTTGCTGTGTGTCTTCAATCCCACAAGGCCATATATTACATGGCAGCCCGCCTGCTCAAGCTTTCTTGCCCATATTATATTGTTCTCCTCGTCAAAACGTGCCTTAAGCTCAACCAGCACCGATACCTGCTTGCCGTTTTCCGCCGCGGCAGCAAGGGCTGCAACAATCGGTGAATTGCCGCTTACACGGTACAACGTCTGTTTGATTGCCAGCACTGCCGGGTCTTTTGCCGCCTGTCTTACAAAATCCACAACCGGGTCAAAGGTCTGGTATGGATGGTGCAACAGAATATCGCCTTCACGAATCTGTGAAAATATATTCTCACCATTCATAAGCTCCGGAACCGGCGCCGGTATATATTTAGGTGTCTTTAAATCCGAGTAGTCAAAGCTTCCGTACATTTTCATAAGAAAAGTAAGATCTAACGGACCGTTGATTCTATATATGTCGCTGTCATTGATGGCAAGCTCCTTCTTAAGAATCTTAAGAAGCTCCTTATCAATGTTGTGCTGAACCTCAAGTCTGATAGCCTGCCCCCACTGTCTCTTTTTAAGCTGCTTCTCAATCTCCTTAAGCAGATCTGCTGCATCCTCCTCATCAATGGAAAAATCAGCATTGCGCATTATCCTGTACGGGTACGCACATAATATATCATAATTGAGGAAAAGCTTGTCGATATTGCGCTCGATAATCTCCTCCAGCAATATTATGGTATTTCCCGCCTCTCCCGGCAGAGAAACGAATCGCGGCAATACCGACGGAACCTGTACTGTGGCAAATTCCGTCACATCCTCCTTCGTGTCTTTCTTCTTAAGAAGCGCTGCAATATTCAGTGTCTTATTTCTTATAAGCGGAAAAGGTCTTGAAGAATCCACCGCCATTGGGGTCAGAACAGGATATACTTCATCATGAAAATACTTATCAACAAATTCCGACTGTGTGACAGACAAATCTTCATGGTGTTCAACAATGTGAAATTCCTCCCCGGCAAGAGCCGGAATCAGTTCCTCATTGTATATATTATACTGCTTTTTTACAAAGGCATGGGTCTTCTCGTCGAGGGCGTCAAGCTGCTCCTGTGCAGTCATCCCGGCAATATCCTTCTTGGTATATCCGGCATTAACCATGTCCTTAAGAGATGCGACACGAACCATGAAAAATTCGTCAAGATTAGATGCCGTGATGCTTAAAAATTTCATTCTCTCAAACAGCGGATTCGAAATATCGGCTGCTTCGCCCAATACTCTGGCATCAAACTCAAGCCAGCTAAGTTCTCTGTTTATAAATAACCTGTTATCTGCCATATGTCCTCCTGCTATCTTTTCTGTCTGATTACCGGCTTAAGCCCGTATATTTCCTCAAAAAATTCTCCCCGCTCGGAAAAATAAGATTTCTCAAGCGTGATATCCTCAAATGTATGTGCAGTGATAATGAGCATACCTGACTCTACTTTTATACTCATATCCTTAAACTTCTGCCTGTGCCCGCGGTCAAGTGCATTGCTGACTCTTAAGATGGCTGTGAGCTTAGCGATTATCAGATAATCGTTGCGGTCAAAACTCCACATTGCATCATCAGCATCGAACACCATTGTGTTGTATTTGACCACATTGGCTATAATTTCCCTCTCCCTGTGAGAGAGACCTATAATCTCTGTTGACATAATGATGCTGTATGAGCACTGCTCCGGATTAAGCATGTTGATATACTGTCCGCAGTCATGGAGTATACAGGCAATCTGTAGCAGAAAACGCTCCCGTTCTGACAATCCATGATATTTCCTGATGCTGTCAAAAATAAGCAGTGCATTTCTTTCGACCTGCCCCACATGGGTGCTGCTTATGGAATAACGCTGCGAGATATTCTTCGCAGCCGCCAGAATATCAGCATTGAAATCGTGACTGAGCTTAAGCTTATTTTTTTTCTGGGCATGCTCAACCGCCATTCCGTCGCATAATGTAACCTGCGGCATCCATATATCCTCTGCCTGGGTAAAATCAAGCATACGCATATACACCATCGCACTTGGCAAAATCAACTTAGCCTGCTCATAAGGTATGTCCATGAGACTTACAATACGTTCCGTATTCTCATGGTATATCCTGTCAAAAAACTTCTTAAATTCTCCTCTCGTCGTATATTCGCCGTCAGAAAAAAATTCTTTCTTCCTAACATAATACGGAATGCAGTCACCAACAAAAATAGTATTATGTATTTTCTTGCTTTTTAAGAAAATCTCATTAAGTGTAACCATATCATTATCAATATATTCTTTCAAAATATCCACTGAATTGGTTACATTCTGTGACAGCGCCGATATCATATTACTGATTCTCACCGCACCAAGCCTTATATTCTGGGTTGTCACGAGGCTTCCGTTGTCAAATATGGATACCTGTGCACTGCCTGCTCCCACATCTACAAGCGCCGTGGACTTCTCAATAATTTTATTAAATTTATCATCCTTGGCAGCCACCGCCTTATATATTATGAAACGCTGTTCGGAATTACTCAGAATCTCCACATCAAGTCCCGTTCGTACCTTAATTCTGTCAAGCACACGTATGGCATTCTTGGCTTCGCGCAGGGCACTTGTTGCAAATGCCCTATACTCATCCACACTGTAATCCTTCATTACCTCAGAGAAACCATACAGCACATCACACATCTTCTCCACATCTTCAAAGCTGATTTCATTGCTGATGTATGTGCTCTTTCCCAGCTCAAAATTATACCGTACATGGTCTAACTGCTTAATTCCACTGTCCCGTGAAATCTGGTAAATAACCATTTCTATACAGCTTGAACCGATATCTATCGCTGCAAAGGTCGAATATGCCATAGATAACCTCCTTACTATTCCCGTGACTTATAATTGCCTAAAACCTTGATTGCAATAGCCTCTTCCTCAATTCCCCTCAGACAGTTCCTGACTGCAGCATCGGACAGATGACCGTTGAAATCCACATAGAACATAAACTCCCACTTCTTTTCACTGATTGGACGTGATTCAATCTTGGTCATATTGAGTCCGTTAAACATAATATGGGAAAGAATCGAATACAGACTTCCTGCCTCATGTGGAATCTCAAAGCATATGCTTATCTTGTCTGCGTCCTTGGTTACTATTCTCTTCCTGGATACAATAACAAAACGTGTAGTATTCACACCACTTGTATTGATATGGGAAGCAAGAATTTCAAGCCCGTATATCTTCGCCGCCCTCTCACTGGCAACTGCCACCTGGGTTGTATCCTTCTCCTCGGCAATCTTCTTGGCGGCTATGGCCGTATTGGCTGCTCCAATCTGCTGCCAGCCCTTATCCTCTAAATATCTGGCACACTGCATAAGTCCCTGTGGATGTGAGTACACCCGCTTAACATCCGACAGTTTCGTTCCCGGTATTCCCACAAGAGCATGTTCAATCTTAACGGTCTCCTCCGCCACGATATAATTATCATATTCACGAAGCAGGTCATATGTGTCATTCACAATTCCTGCCGTGGAATTATCTATCGGAAGCACCGCATAATCCGCCTCACCGTTCTTGATTCCCTCCATAACGGCACGAAAGGTCGGTACACATGAACAGTCAACATCCTCTCCGAAATACTTGAGTGCTGCCGCATGGTTGTTTGCTCCCGGCACTCCTTGATAAATGACATGGCATCCCTTCTTATTAAGCGCCTCGACTTCCTCGTAAGGACTTGCTTTGGAAAGCTCACCCGATTCTAATATCCCGTACTGAAGCTTTCTGCTCATAGCCATAATCTGCTTAAACAGCTCGTCCACACATCTCTTGCCAAAATCATCCTCAATCATTCCACAGAGTGTCTTAAGCTTATCAGCTTCCCTCTCCTTGTCAAATACAGGCTTGTTATTGGCAATCTTATATTCTGCGACATCCCTGCTTATATCAAGCCTCTGCTTCATCAGCTCAACAATCTGCTTGTCTATAATATCAAGCTTCTTTCTCGATTCATTTAAATCTATCACTTTAATCCTCCGATGTATTAATCAACTATTTTATTCTTATTGTACCATTACAGCAAATTTTTCGCAACCTGACATTGATATAACAGTGTAAGATATGCTACAATAAATTTAAGGTCTCAAGAAATAAATCGGAGGAACTTTCCATGAAGAAAATACAGAAGATTTTGATATTGGCTGGTTTGATAATTATAGTCGGCGGCATTTGTCTCCTTGTCTATCTCTCCGACAAGGTCAAATACAATGATGAGGGTACGGTGGGAAATACCGCAGGCAATCTGATGAACGGCGGCAGATTTGCAGAACGTAACGGCATAATATATTTTGCCAACCCCTATGACAATGACCAGCTCTATTCCATGAACAGCGACTGTTCCAATATTAAGAAGCTGTCCGATGATTCCACATCATATATCAACGTATGTGACAATTATATTTTTTATGTGCGCAATAACTTTGACCCGGACAATGCCGGCATGATATTCCGTGGTCAGCTCTATGGTGTTGTGCGTACCAGATTGAATGGCTCCCACAGCACGCTTCTTACCACGGATATCACATCACAGATGGTTTTGAACGGCAACACCATCATATACGGCAGCTACAAGGACTCAAAGATTGCCACCCACTATCTCACTATCGATAAGAAGAGCAACACTGCCGTCAAAAGCACGGAGATTCCTATGTACTGTCTCTACAACAATAAGCTGTATTATTCCGGAAACCAAGGCGACCACAATATATACGCCTTCGACTGCTCCACACGCTCGTCCCAGATGCTGTTAGAAGGGAATACATACCTCGCCTCCATGGTGGATGGCATGCTGTACTATATTGATATGGCAAATAATTACGCCCTGACAAAATATAATCCTGTGACAGGCACTTCTTCCGTCCTGTATGACGGACGCTGCATCAACTATAACGTATATGACAGTGTTATCTTTTTCCAGACAGAAGATGGTAACAATGCACTCCACAGGATGAATACGGACGGCAGCAATGACACAATAATTCTCACCGGAAACAGTGATTCCATAAGCTGCACATCCCAGTACACCTTCTTTACATTCTATGGACAGAATACACTCTACCGTGTTCCTACATATCAGGGCACGACGGTAGAGATGTTCATCTACAAAAATTAAGCTTTACAACTGCGCCAGTTTTCCTTCCGCATCCTCCAGAGAGCGGTAGCCATACTGGCGCACTGTATTTTCAACTATCATCCTGTTAAGGTTTTTTCCCTCCTGATATAGTCTTATCACGTAGCGACAGTACATAATGAACGTCTGCTCTGAATATGTGTCAAGCTCACCTCTAAGATATGTCTCAGCCGATGTATCCCAAGCAGTATCCTCGCTTGTATGAATATATCTTGTCTGCATGGAAAGCTTTGGATATTCCTTTCTGAAGTCCTCAAGCCATCCCACCTGAATTGCAATAACCTGCTCAGCTATCGCTTTTCTGTCCTTATCTATTACAGAAAGCCGGTCTTTAATATTCTCATATTCCTCCGGTGCTGTGCTTTCCATCATTCTCGCATACTTCTCCGCAATCAGATTGCGGCCCTTAAGCTCCCCTTCCTTCAAATCCGAAAGATAGCTTTCAAGCATTTCTTCCTCCCATGCCATAAACTGGCTTTTCCGCATAAGCTGAAAGGTATTCCAGTTATTCTGGCAGTCTGCTCTTCCGCCTTCATTGTTTGTTGCCTGAAACATATTCCATTCCGCTTCAACTATGGAATCTATCAGTTTCTGCCTTCTGTCCGTGGAAGCTGTAAGAAGATTATTGTATGATGACATAATCGCAGCAGCCTGCTTTTCCATATAGCAGTCGTCCTCACTGGAAAGTCCCTGTACTTTAAGAATTTTAACTGCATCCGCACATATATCTTCTATCACAGGCTGCACAGCCTCTTCATCATGAAAATCAAGCTCGCCAAGTTTTCCAAGCTTGTCGCATAGCATTATCAGTATATTTTCCTGTCTGCGCTCCGCCATATCCTTAAGTGCACGGTATGACCATTTATAATAAGGCATATACTCACGGTATACCAGAAAGACAAGCTCCATTGTCTCCCGCATAAAGCCATCATATGCCGCCGCTGCTGCCACATAATCCTTTCGCAACATACAGCGATGGTAATTATACTGCCCATACTGAGCCATCTTCACCGCCGACTCCGCCAGAAGTGCATACCACAGCTTATCAGGATAAAAGCCAAGCAGTTCTTTTCTTATTCCTGTAAACTCACCCAAATCATCCCTGAACACTTCACCATTGACCGCAGCAGCCAGCCCTTCCTGCTTCATGCTGCTCCATGCATCAATATCCCCTCTGTCGGGAGCTTGGGCATATCCTATGTGCTCCTTGTAGAAATCACTTATTCTCAGAACACCTACTCGATTCTTACCATTTTGAGTAACCTGCCTTGCAGCCACTCCCATAAAACTCTTAGGCAGAGCCTCATACTCCTCCTTAAGCCTGTCCCCTATTGTCTCATAGTCCTCATCCGTAAGCCACAGGCATACCGACGGGCCATAATCGTGGTCCTCCGATACAGCATCATCAAAACCAAAACATTCGGAACCGTGTCCGCATAAGCCTACAGCAATCCGCCCCTCGTATTCCGGAAATACACGGTGCAGCATTTCCTTTACATAGGTATCGTAATACCTCTTAGAAAGTTCAAGTCCTTTGATTCTTCCTGAATTTTCATCAAGACTATGCAAAAAGCTCTCATACTTCTGTGCCTTAACCATATAATCAGCTGCTTCTTCCTTTGTTCCGGTGCTTTCCGTCAATGCCTTATATACAAGTATGCAGTTTTCACAAGTCATTCTATAAGATGAATTATTATAACCGTAGCTTCTTGCAATCTCTGCTAGTGCCTCTTCATAAATTGCCGCAGCCTCCTTATAGTCTCCACACTTGTACTTAAGGTCACCATATGCCGACAGTGCTGCACCATAATGTGCATCCTTGTACTGCTTTCCCTTATCATCTTCAAAAATGGCAAGTGCTTCTTTAATATTCTCCTCTGCCATATCATATTTCTCCTGTTTGATGTAAAGAAGCGCCAAATTGATATAGGTTGTAGCCTCCTCCACCTTACAGTCAGGAAGATTTTTAATAAGTTCAAGTGCTTTCTTAAGTTCTGCTTCCGCCTGCTCGTACCTGCCTGTCTCCTGATACAGGATGCTTATGTTGTTATACAGTGAAGCATAGCGATAGCCGTCTTTGCAGTCAGCTTTCTTAAGCTGACTGACCACCTCGCCGTACAGTTCCTCCGCCCGTTCAAGGCGGCCTGCCGCTCTGTATGCCGTGGCTGCGTTAAGTACAATGGTAGCGTACCCTTCTGTGCCCTCCATACCCGCATTACGGGCAATATGCATGGACTTATCCGAAATCATCATTGATTGCTCACCGCGTCCTGTCACCCTGTACAAGCCTATGAGTTCACTCATAACCGTAAGAACCGCCTGTGTATCCTCCGCCTCAAGTTCTGCCTTCAGATTGTCAAGCAGATACTGCTCCGCTTCATCCATTTTCTTAAGTCCGAGAAGCTCATCTAATTTGTGAAAAAAAATACCGTAATCCATAAAAAAATCCTCCGTATCCGACATATATTGTATTAAGTATAGTCTGATAAGTTTTTTTTATCAATACACTTAGCTTGCTTTTTATCACGTTAATGTGATATACTCTTTTTCAGTTGTCAGTCTTATTGTACGGCTGTTACATACGGGATATGAAAAAACAAATCAGGAGAAAATACACAATGGAAAAAATCAAAAAATTTCTTAAGAAGAAAAACATTGAAATCTCAGCAAAGCGTTATTTAATTGATGCCCTGTCCGCAATGGCTCAGGGACTGTTCGCTTCGCTGCTTATCGGAACAATCATCGGAACCCTGGGCAAACAGCTTGGTATTGAGCTTCTTGTTACAGTTGGCAATTACGCCAAGGCAGCTGTAGGTCCTGCCATGGCAATTTCCATAGGCTTTGCCCTAAGCGCCTCACCTCTTGTACTGTTTTCCCTGGCAGCCGTGGGAGTAGCAGCCAACGAGTTAGGCGGTGCCGGTGGACCTTTGGCAGTTCTCGTAGTTACAATCTTCGCCGCAGAATTCGGTAAGCTTGTATCAAAGGAAACTAAAATTGATATAATCGTAACACCCTTTGTCACGATATTCGTGGGCGTAGTCTTGTCCATCTGGTGGGCTCCGGCAATAGGAACTGCCGCCAGCTCCGTAGGTAATGCCATCAAATGGGCAACCAACCTGCAGCCTTTCTTAATGGGAATTGTGGTATCCGTTATAATAGGCATAGCCCTTACACTGCCAATCAGCAGTGCTGCAATCTGTGCCGCCCTCAGTCTTACCGGTCTTGCCGGCGGTGCTGCCTTAGCCGGCTGCTGTGCCCAGATGATTGGCTTCGCCGTGCTGAGCTTTCGTGAAAATAAATGGGGTGGTCTCTTTGCCCAGGGCATCGGCACCTCAATGCTGCAGATGGGCAATATAGTTAAAAACCCTAGAATCTGGCTTCCTGCCATTCTGACCTCCGCCATCACCGGGCCTCTAGCCACCTGTGTATTCCATCTTGAAATGAACGGCGCAGCAGTTTCCTCCGGAATGGGAACCTGCGGTCTTGTAGGTCAGATTGGTGTCTACACAGGCTGGCTTGCTGATATCGACGCAGGGCTCAAGGCTGCCATCACCTCCATGGACTGGATCGGCTTAATACTGATCAGCTTTATTCTTCCGGGTGTGCTTACCTGGGGCTTCGGATTGATTTTCCGCAAAATCGGCTGGATTAAGGAAAATGACCTTAAGCTGGATTTATAAAAGAATCAAAAATAGCGCAGGCAATTAGCAGCCTGCGCTATTTTCATAATTCATATTCGAGGTTATTTTTCACACTATATATTTCTCAATATTATTTCTCAGAACAATGGTCTGGCTATCCAGCTCTTCACTTGCCGCTGCACTCTGCTGTGCCATTGCTGCGGTGCTTTCCACTGTCTTGCTGATATCTGCAAGTCTTGCATTAATGCCGGAGACTTTCTCATTCTGAAGCATTGTTGCTGCTGCAATCTTGCTAACCTCTTCATCAATGGTTGCTGTCTGTTTTACCACCTGCTCCAGATATTGGGAAGTCTCTTTACCAATCTTCATACCGACTTCAACCGAATTCTGTGTCTCCTGAATCAAATCAAATGCTGTTTTAGACGCTTCATTAGACTTGACAGCAAGAACACGGATTTCGTCTGCCACCACTCCGAAACCACGCCCGGCATCACCGGCTCTGGTGGCTTCTACCATAGCATTCAGCGCAAGAATATTGGTCTGCTTTGCAATGCTCTCAATCTGGCCGCTGATGCCTTCAATGGCATTGGCTGCATTATTGATATCAACAAGAGCCTTATACAATTCTTCCATCTTTGCCTGACTGATGCCAACTAGTTCAGAGGCATTGTTGCTCTCTTTCCTCGCCTGTGCCGCAAAATCAGCAGATTCGGATAGCTGCTTGGTAATCTCGCCAATATTCTGGTCAATCTCCATCATCAGATTGCTGGCATTGCTGGCAGAACCTGCAAGCTGCACAGAGGCAGTAGATACACTCTGGGAGCCAACTGCCAGCTCTTTGGTTACACATCCGATTTCCCTGAAAGAATCCCTGAGTGCATTCTGAATCTTAATCAGTGAAACCTGCAATGTTCTAAAGTCTCCTTCAAACACCACCTGCCCTGACTGGCTGAAATCACCTTCCGCCATACCGGAAAGCTGTCTATCGACTTCACTGATGTATTTGCGAAGATTTGAACAGGTTACTTTCAACGTGTCACATACAATTCCCACTTCATCCTTCTGGCCGCTGTATTTTTCGAGATTCTTGTCGGCAGAAAGATCCAGTTTTCCAAGTTTCTCAATAGCGGAACGGATTAGTCCCAGTTCCTTGCTGAGACTTGAAAGTATAATAATTAAAAATGTGATTACCACGACACCAATTATAATACAGGAAACTGCCGTAACCTTTTTTATGGTATTCAAAGAGCTGTAAACATGGTCATATGTATCCTTAATAGCAAACATCCAGTCTCTTTCCGGTAGATACTGATATACAACTACCTGTTTGACACCTTTTGCATCGGTATAGTTGAAAATACCTGTTTCGTCAGCCTCTCCATCCCTTAACTGCTGCATAATTTTCTGATAGCCCTTATCCTCCGTAACGGTACATAGAAGCTCTTCATCTTTATTGTACAGATACTCTCCGGTCTGAACATTCAGGAAAACATACTCACTCTGTGGAAGTCCCTGTACCTCAATGGAGAGAAGCGAATCCATAAGCTTGCTTGCATATACTGCCGCTCCCACAAAGCCAATGCATTCTTTTCCCTCAAACAAAGGATAATACATGGAAATACACATATTTCCTGTGCTAGGGGACTTAAGAATACCTGTATTAGTGAGCTTTTCTTCCGACAATGCAGTTTCCTGAAGTTGCTTAAGACCATCTCCCCTTCGTGTAATTATTCCGACTGCTCCCTCCGATGTATGTGTCAACACCAGTGTCTCAGGTGTGGCAATATACAGACCTTCAAATACGCCCTTCACCTCGGCAAACTCCACTGTATATTCCTGGGCTCTCGCAGTCATTTCCTCTGACTCAGGGTCATTTAACAGGTTGCGCACCTCATCACTCTTGGCAAACGCAATCATATACTCTTCTGCGGACTTTACATAATTATCGATTATGTAGGCTCTTGTCTGAACTGCGTCCTTCATCTGACCCTCAATCAAAGCACCAACCATGTCTGACGACTTGTTATCCACCGCACTCCAAAGTCCCAGAAAGCCTATAATCATAACCATAAATACAAGAAGACTGACCCTTGTCGCAATTTTGATATTCTTCATCGTATTGTCCCCCTATCCTGAAGTATGACTTGTATAAAAAAAGCTTGTGTAGCGCATATTCGCTCTGCGTCTACCAATTATCTGATATTTTACACTAAAGTAACGATAAAGTCTATCAGAAGATTATAATATTTTAATTTTTTGACAGCGTTTTTAAAAGTACGGGATTATTTATAAGATTGTTTTTCTTTACCTTAAAATACAACTGATAAGGCTCATAGCCAACGTCATTCAGGCGGCAGAAGCTGATACCCGGGTTCTGATTCTCCGTGCGGTAGAAGGTACGGAAATCCCCCCACTGCCGCTCAGTATCCGGTGAAAGCTCTCTCTCCGGTTCTTCATCCTCCAGATACAGTATGCGCTCCTGCTCCGTAATTCCTGCCAATGCCTCGGAGCCATACCTGAAAGCGCCCATCTGCGGGTCGTCCGGAAGTGTAACGAAGCTTAATCCAATCGGGAACAACAGAACAATCCTGTCACCCTGCTTCCATTTGCGCTCCAACATAGCAAACCTATCTGTCTCCTCCGTCTTCATTACCAGCTCATCATTTACATATACACTGGCTGCCGACTTAATCCAGTCCGGAATCCTGACTGCAATGGTCAGATCCTCCTCACCCTCAGTATCCACTGCAATCTCGTACTTTCTAAAATCCGGCTTGTTGGCATAGGCACTGGTTATGCTGTTAATGGTCTGTCTTGCATTATTCTCCGAAGAATTCTGCAAGCTCCCGTTCATGTAATCCTGACGAAGCTTAAGCGTTACCTTACGACCCTCAACCATGAAGTCTGCCGATGAATTGGCATACTGTGTGACGTACAGTGTTCTTCCCTCCTGATAGTACGTCATACGATTCCATGCTGCATTTGCCTGCACCATGGTTCCATGACAACAGAAAAAGCTGTCCATCTCTCCTGCCCAGTCCTTGCGGCTTCCCGCCTTCATCGGAAGGAAATAGGTCAGAAGTCCAAAACCCGGCTTGCCGTTCTTGGCATCCCCTCTCCAGTAGGTCTGTGCCATAATACCGTTCTTCATATTGTATTCAATATAATGCATGTACTTAGGATCCTTTGTCTGACGGAACAGAAACTCGGCAAGCCTTATCATATTATAGACTGTACAGTGCTCCTGATTCTTATCTCCCAGACGTGCCTTAAGCTTCAGCATCGGCGTCCATATTTCTCCCTGGGTCTGTCCGCCTGTTACATACTGTCCGCGGTCCGTCACTGCACATTTCCAGTACATTTCCGTAAGCCGCAGCCACTTCTCTTCCCCCGTCACTTCAAAAGCTCTGGCACAGCCAAGAATCTCAGGAATCGTAGTGTTGGCATGCATATTGGTCAGCACGTCCTTCCCCTCAAGCAGCGGCTCAAAGAGCCTTCTGCGGTAGTAGCGTTCCATGAGTATCTTATACTTTTCATTGCCGGTGATATCATAAAGCTGAACCCAAACTTCCAGCATTCCTCCAGTCTCCACATCCAGAATATTGTCAAACTCCTCCCTGGTATATTCACCGCTCCAGCGGTAAAACCAGTCAGCAAGGTGGTCAGCCACAAGCAGTGCCTGTTCATTACCCATATACTGATACACATCCAGAAGTCCCATGAAAAGCTTATGTATAGTATACTGCGGTGCCCATACCTGCTTTCCCTTCCCTATCCAGTACAGGTATTTCTCAGGTATGGAGCATGCCCACTCCCCACCATTATCCTGCTGGCATAGTGCAAGCTCCTGCACAATTGCCTCTGCCTTTGCCTTAAGCTCCGCATCACCGCTCTCCTCATAATTGAGAGCCGCAGCCGAAAGCCAGTGTCCGAGAAAATGTCCCCTAAGCTGGCAGCTTGGATCCTCCCAGCCACCCATGGCACTCATGTCCATGCCTCTTCCTGTGTATCTACCGGCTTCCAGCTGGAAATTACGAAGCAGATGATTATTCCTTAATTTCATAAGATATTCCCTGTTGTCATATTCTCTTCGAAGCAGGTCGCCCTCATACAGCTTTACAGCTTTTCCTCTTAATTCCTGCAGCATAATAGACCTCCATATGTCTTTGATTGTAGGGTCAGGGTGCAAAAATAGTTTTCACCCTAACCACTATAGGCAATCACATAATTCAATAATAATAAATAATGTTATGTAATTTCCTTTGTATGTATTGAAAATAACAAAAAAACATACCTTATGGAATGGACATTCAGGATAATCCATGTATATTCCGGAAATATATTCAATTAATCAATCTGTAGTTAAAGTACAGACTTTTATCTTCAGTGTAACGATTTATAACAGTTCAGCCGCACCATTCGTACAATTACCTTTGGTGATTGTACGAATGGTGCGGCGCTTTCTTGGCATTTATTCTTGTACTTATGTATTATTTGGAATATAATTATCTCAGACATTCATGTAGATTAACTGGATATTTCCTTTTTAGCATATTAACAGGAGGCCAGCATGATTTCCTTTTACGCTGAAGAAAAATACGATATCACAATATGCAATTATAATTACAGTCCGGAGGGTATTCTCCATCCTGACCGCATTATGCAGGAGTACGATTTTCTATATATGCTGCAGGGGCAGTGGGAGATTATTGAAGATGAGGTAAGCTATGAGCTTCACGAAGGGGAGCTTCTGATATTAGAACCCGGCAGGCATCATTACAGCCGCAAGAAATGTACCCCTCATATGAGGAATATGTACCTGCACTGTCTTCCTTTAAACTTATCTGATGTCTGCAGTGATAACGTTATTACTGTAAGTAAGCTGACGGATTGCCGCAAAGCACCGAGAGTTTCCCGTATTTTTCAGGACATTATAGAAACCTACTGGAAGCCTCTTGACCCATATCGTAGACTTCGTCTTGAAAGCCTTTTTTCATTGCTTCTGATAGAAATTGCAGGATGCCGCAGCTCCTCTGATTACTATGACCCATTGGTTAACGATTTACAAACCCTCTTCATTTCAAACACCGAACGCTTTTTCCATCTGGAAGAATTAGCCGCACGTTATGAAACCAGTTCCCGAACCTTAGGCTCCAGATTCAAAAAAGTGACAGGAAGTTCAATTTATCAGTATCAGCTTACCCAGAAGCTGAACATGATTCATGAACTCCTGCCACAAAATCCGGAACGGGGGCTGCGGGATATTGCCCTGAGCTTCGGCTTTTATGATGAATTCCAGATGTCAAGGCTGTATAAGCGCCAGTTCGGATTCCCGCCCTCCAGAGGGCGATACTAGCCCTTGAAGCTATCCGTATATGCTTATAGTTCACCTATTCAATGATTATCGAGGTATCATTTCCCTCTGCTGTGCTGATGATAATTTCCACAATATCCTCCGGCTTCAATTCTTCGGTCAGAAAGCTATAATGCATATTGACACCATCACTTAATGCCAATGGCTCCTGCATATTGGATATAAGCTTTTCCCTTCCATCCTTCATTTTTGCTGAGATTATCCAGCCAACAGGCTCCAAAACAGCATCCTGATTGGAATCAGCTACCGTAAAGCTAATGGCGCTGGTAGAAATATCAATATGATTTATATGTATGCCTTCCTTCATGGAAGCTGTATAAGCTATACAATCCGTATCCTTTGATACTACAGTTTTTCCTTCGGTCATGCCCACAGAAATTATATATTTTTCCAAGGAATCTGCTCCCATGGAATCTTCATCTATGGAATTACTACCCGAAGCAGACAGTATAATGTCTATTGAAGGATTAAAATACGGGCATACAATAAACGCCTGCATAATTACCGTATCCTCTGTTTTTTTAATGCAGTAATCTGATATATATGCATTCTCAATTGTTGTAGACACATTGATATCCGGAGCTTCCTCTTCCCAGTCCAGCACATCATATGCAAAAAACAGCACCAGACCATCATACACATACCATCGCGGCTCAACCCTGCATCCATCAAATTCATAAACCTGAATACTTCCTGCATATTCCATATCTTCAACCTGCTCACACCCCGGTTCTGTCTGAGGCTCTGTCTGCCGTTCTGTCTCAGGTTCTGTCTGAGGCTCCGTCTGCTGTTCTTCCTCCGATTCCTCATTTTCCGTATTGTACACATTATCCGGTGATGCAGCATAAACAATTTCTGCTTTACCTTCTCCATCCTTGTCGTCAATGATTGGATTAGTCAGAAGGCAGACCGCTGCCACCGCACAAAGCAGCAATCCGGCAACACTTACTATAATAGAAGGTTTTTTGTATTTTTTCATTGCTCGTACACGCTCCTTTACCCCTGTTTCTCCAAAGTGCAGCAAATATGTAAAAATCACCTTTTTATGTACACTGCATGACAGCAGTGTGACTGCATATGCTTTTTTCTCTTCAGGCTTCATATTCGATATCACCCTCTCGTCACAGGCAATTTCTATATCCTTTGAAAAAAGTATATAAGCAACCCACACAAGAGGGGTAAACCAGTATACCGCCAACAGAATAAATGCGAGTATTTTCCATAGGTAATCCTTCCTCCGCATATGTACCATTTCATGTGCAATCACATGACTGATATCAGCTCCGTCAATGGAGGAAGGTAAATAGATGCGTGGAGATAATATACCGAAAATAAATGGTGAAGCTATATTATCGCATATATAGATATTATCTCCATAGGGTATGGCTTCTGAGACTTCTTTTCGAAGTGAAACAAATGTAATGCCCCCATATGCCATAAAAATCAGAACACCAATAATCCAAATCAGGCTTAATATGTGTGCTTTGCGTATAATAAAATTATTTATTTCTCTTGTTAAATTCATCAAAGCCAGCCTGCTGTTTCCCGAAGCCAAGGTTGCTGCTTCACTGTTTCCCGACACCAAGGCTGCTGCTTCAGCCGGATCCGTTTCATCAATAATCCTGTTATCATGATTTACAACTATTACTGATGCTTGACCTTCAGTCAAAACTATCCCCCCGCTATGAGAAAGCAGTGCCTCGTCAGACTTTGAAAGATACTCATTATGTATGGGAATCGGATTACTCCATGGAACAATACTTATTTTACTTTCCACTGTAAAAGGGCACATTAATCGTATTGCCACAATTCCCCATAATAAACATGTAATAAACCGAGGAGCTCTTTTTAAAAACAGCCTTAGAATCACAACAACCATAATAATAAATCCGGCAGGAATGCTCAGGTTCAGTATTTGAAATAAAATCCGTTCCATGTCAGCCCTCCATATCATCAATCAGCGCTCTTATCTGTCCAATCTCTCCCTCGGTCAAATTGCGATCCCTTGTAAATGCAGCAATAAACGCCGGCAACGAACCGCTGAAGGTATTCTCAACAAACTGCTTACTCTGCATTGAGTAAAACTCTTCCCGGGAAATCAAGGATGTAACTGTTCCACCATTATTTACAAAAATACCCTTATCACATAAACGCCTAATCACATTATGTGTTGTTGTCCTTGCCCAGTTAAATTCTCCAGCAGTCATTTTTACAAGCTCTGTACTGCTTATTGGTTCATTCTCCCATATCATGTCTGCAAATCTGCTCTCTACCACACCAAGTTGTATCTCCTGCATCACTACACCTCCTTTGCCTTGTTCTTTCAGCTAAAATTCATTTCATTTACTACAGCACAAGACCACATGTAGTAGTCTTATATAAAGACTATCACATGTGGTCCCGTCTGTCAACCCCAAAACCCGGACATGGGGACGGTCAACTCCTGTAACATATTCCCCGGGTCCTCTGCAGCCTTCACCTTATCATTGCTTTTCACAATGATTCCATGCTCATCTATCAGATATGTGGTGCGTACTATCCCCATCGAAACCTTACCATAATTCTTCTTCTCTTTCCATACATCATACGCTTCTATTACCTTGCGTTCAGTATCTGAAAGCAGCATA
>CAMAKT010000009.1 GCA_945836135.1 uncultured Clostridia bacterium
CTGTTGCCGTTAAGATATATATGTGCATATATAACCGTGTAATCGGAAAGAAAATTGATTCTGCGGCTATGAAAGCAACCTCCGCCGACAGTTTGAGCGATTCGGTGGCAACAACGGTTGTGCTTTTATCCGTACTCATCATGCGTTTCGCCGGATTGAATGTGGACGGAATATGCGGAGTGGCAGTAGCGTGCTTTATTTTGTATGCAGGCTACGGCGCAGCAAAGGATACAATCAGCCCGCTGCTTGGAAAAGCACCGGATGAAGAGTTTGTGAAGAGCATTGAACAGATTGTAATGTCACACGAGACCGTGTCAGGCATACATGACCTGGTGGTACATGATTACGGACCGGGCAGAGTAATGATATCTCTCCATGCTGAGGTCCCAGGGAATGGTGACATTTTCGAGCTGCATGAAGTTATAGATACGATTGAAAGAGAGCTCAAGAACGCACTGGGCTGTGAGGCAGTTATCCATATGGACCCGGTGGAAAAGGACAATGAAGAGGTGCAGCATATGCGCGAGCAGATGGCGGAACGTGTCGAAGCTATCTGCGACGGCATGACTTTGCACGATTTTCGTGTGGTTCACGGCAAGGAGCGCACTAACCTTATCTTTGATGTGGTTGTTCCTTTTGCTTATAAAGGAACTAAGGAAGAACTGCTTGAAAAGCTGGAAAAAGCGGCTTCCGAGATTGACAGTACATATCATGTAGTGGTGGAATTGGATCAGGCATATGTGAGATAAATATACTGTCGGCGGATGTCAGTATTTGTCGACAGAATTCAGGTTCATTAAAATCAACTTCTGTTAAACTTATCGTATAAGGGATGAGTAAAAACGGCAACCTTGCAGACTGTTTCGGTCTGTAATGGAGAGAGGAGGAGTTGATTTATGGACGTACGACATGATTTATTTACCAAGGAGAAGGAAAGCATATACGGTGCTTATGTGCAGGCAAAGATTATCCGTAAGGAGGATAAGAAGATTTACTTAAGAATATGGAATTCCGGTACACAGCCTGCATATAACGTGAACTTTTACATACCTAAAGGACGACGCATATGTATTCTGAGAAGTCGTTTGGATTATCACTGCCTTGAGCCGGGAAAAGCATTTGATGAATATGCAGTGGCAGATGATGTACCTCTCAAGGACATAGAAATTATCACATACTGGCAGGATGAATGGGGAAATCAGTACTCGAAGCAGCAGACAGAGCGTGCTGTGAACGTATCCAAAAAAATTTTTTTCTTAAATGCATGATTTGACTTTGAAAGCACATACTATTGACGTAACAGAGCACGGATAAAAACGTGTTCTTAACAAATTATGTATGGAAAAGAGGTCAATTATGAGCGAGAATTATAACGAGCAGAATAAGGCTAATAATGCTAATGAGGAAAATAAGTCATCCAACAAGAGTCAGAACAAGAGCCAGAATAAGAATCAGAACAAGGCACAGAACAAATCTGAGAACTGTTTTGATTCAAGCAATTCTTCTAAGAATAAAGGCAGCCAGCTCTAAGCTGCGAAATGGTGGTCGGACAACCCGGCCACCGTTTTTTTAAATTGGGTTAGAGTGTCAAAAGTCACTGCATGCTGAGCACAAGTGCTGCCGCAAGCAGCAGGGCAAGAAATACAACATTATACAGGGTGAAGACAAGCATATACTTTCCACGGCTTGAATTGTCTGTAACACTGTAGCAGCGAAATGAAATTACGCTTGCCAGGGAGGCTATCAGGGTGCCGAGACCGCCGATATTCACGCCGTACAGGAGTCCCTGATAATTATCGGTGAAGCCTGACAGGAGTATGGCGGTGGGAACATTACTTATCAACTGTGAAAAGGCCACACCTAGGATTATCTCGCGCCCGGTAATGAGACGGTTCATGAGTCCGGCTATGGCCGGAATTCGCTCCATGTTCCCGATAAACACAAAAAAGCATACAAAGGTCAAAAGCAGAAAGTAATCTATCTTTTTGAAGAGACTTCTGTCTGAAATGAGTGTTGCTGCGGTCACAACCACCAGCATAATGCGGTAGTCTGTTAAACGAAGCACACAGGTTATACACACTATAAAGAGCATTATGTAGAGCAGAAGTCTGCCACGGGGAACAGTAGGCATGTCTGAATCGGCATTTATGTTGGAAAGCTTTTCTTTTTTAATAAGTAAGACGGATGCAAAAAGCATAATTGCTGACAATACTGTCAGCGGAAGCATCATCAGAAGAAAATCCTTCATGGAAATGCCGAATACGGAGTACAGATACAGATTCTGCGGATTGCCCACCGGCGTGAGCATGCTGCCGAGATTGGCCGCTATGGTCTGAAGTACGATGACGGGAATCAGAAGGTCGTTTTTTCCTGCCATGGTAAGCATCATGACGGCAAAAGGCACAAAGGTGATAAGCGCCACATCATTGGTTATCAGCATTGAACTGAAAAAGCACAGAAAAATAAGAATGGCGGCAAGCTTGCGCGTGGTGCCGGCATGGCGAAGCAGGCGTATTCCGAGCCCTTTAAAGAGCCCTATACTCTGCATGGCGGCTACCACTGCCATAAGGCAGAACAGAAGTGCCAGCACGCGGTAATCTATATAGTCAATATAGCCCTTATCGGGTTTTACAAATAACATCGATACCACTGCCAGCAGGGCGGCAATAGAAAGTATAGTTTCTTTTTTTATAAAGTTTATAATTGCTTTCATGACTAATGCACCTTTCAGAAAATATTTAATCCTCTTCGATTACATGAATTTCGAGATAATCAAAGTCAATGCTTTCCACAAAGCTGTCCTGCGTAAAACGTGCCTTGCTGTGGCACTTGAAGTCACTTATATTTATGTCAAGCCATATGGGGGTCTGCAAATCAAAGGCATGGCATACTTCGTCAAGAGCATTAAATACCTTCTTGGTGCGGCTTATGCTGTTGTCATCATTACAGACCACCATATCACGAAGAAGGTGGTTGTCCTTAAATTCTTTTGCCCATATACGGAACATGTAGATACCTCATTTCTTTTAGGTGATATGCTATATTATACTCGTAAAATGCTGTGATGGAAATATTTTTTTTCTTGCTTTTATGTGGGGCAGGGGTTAAGCTAGTGTAAGAGAAAATATTTAGCTGGGGGTTGGCAATGAAGAATATACTTAAGAAGATTTTTGTAGATGGCTTTAGGGGTATGACACTTGGCTTGTTTGCTACCCTTATATTAGGAACGGCAGTGTGCCAGATTGGCACATGGATTGGCGGCAATGTTGGGGCACAGCTTTTTGCTATCGGAAATATAGCCAGAACACTCACCGGTGCAGGAATCGGTGTTGGTGTGGCCGCTATGTACAAAGCGAATTCGTTAGTAACGGTATCTGCAGCGGTGGCCGGAATGGCGGGGGCATTTCATGGTATGGTGGGAGTGACGCTTGGCATGACCGGAGAACCGTTTGGAGCGTTTGTTGCGGCATACATTGCTATTCAGATAGGAATGCTTGTGGCAGGCAGAACAAGCCTGAGCATAATAATAACACCTGTTGTGTCAATTCTCACAGGTGCCCTTGTGGGATATTTTGTAGGACCTTATATAACTAGGTTTGTATACTGGCTTGGAAGCCTTGCAAATTACAATGTGGCACAGTCACCTGTTATCGGAGGAATAATCGTGTCAGCATTATTTGCAATGTTTGCAGCAATGCCGGTGAACCTTGTGGCAATTGCCGTTTCACTGAATTTGTCCGGTGTGGCAGCAGGAGCAGCTACCATAGGTGTATGCTGTAGCATGGTAGGCTTTGCTGTGGCAGGGTATAGGGAAAATAAGCTTGGAGGAGTGCTGGCACTGGGACTTGGGACTTCAATGCTGGAATTTCCAAATATAATAAAAAGACCATTAATCTGGATTCCGTCTGTAATCGCTGCTGCGATATTAGGCCCGGTTGGAGCGGCACTGCTCCACATGACGAATACAGCCACGGGAGCCTGCGCCGGTTCACTTATTCTGATAGGCCAGTTTGCTACATGGCAGAGTATGGTGCCGGGCACCCCGGGACCGATTGTGATTATAGAGATTGTCCTTATGCATTTTTTACTGCCGGGTATGCTTGCCCTCTCGATTAGCGAGGTAATGCGTAAGCTTAACTGGATTAAAAAGGGAGATATGAGGCTTGAGGCTTGACTGCGCAGGAGCCAGACAATAGAGAAGCCCTCTGGTTATTGTGTCAGCAAGCAGCATGACGGTTTTAAGCCTTGTTGTCTGAAGCAGCATTGGATCGTTGGTTCCTGATACATTTACGATTCCTGTGATATGCAGGTCTCCGACGTCGGGAAGCCGTTTATTAACGCCAAGCCCCGGTCTTAAGGGACCTGTCCCGACAGTGACGTAGCCGATGTGGTCCTGGGTTCCAAGGGAAGCGTCAATGGCGATACAGAAAGAATTCCTATGCCGTACCGAGATGTCGGACAGTACGTTTTCGAGGTTGGTGGCGTGTACAGGAGCTTCCAGGGTTCCGTATACGGTTATGCCCTGACGCTTAAGAACGTCAATGCTTGAAGGTGTTCCCGAAAGCTTGTAACCGATGATGGGACCGAGACTGTCACCGGTGGAACGATCAGTTCCTATACATAGAATAACTACATCGGTGAGAGGTTTATCCGATCTAAGGAGCAGCTCGGTCAGTTGTACCCCGATTTCAAAGGCAGCACGGGGACTGGCTGTGTCAAAATAATAATTTTCCATTAATGTTTTCATATTGCAATTATATGTAGATGGGGCATTCTTTATTCGTTTTGATAATACCGACAGAGATTTTTTGCGAAAAAAGATTGAAAAAGTCGTAAAAAAAAGATGCGCATGTCCTTAGAAAATGATACACTTATGTTGCTAAGGTAATATCGCCCGTGCAGGCACCGTATGCACGGTCATATAGATGAGCAGGATTGCGGTGCAGAAATGAGGTTAAGAGTGAAGGAACATGTTGTAAAAAAGAATGACAAGCACACCCTGCCTAAGAATATACGACAGGTAGGGGATGTGGATTTAGATAAAAGGGTATATATTGAAGACTATGCTTTTGCATTTATAAAGGAGCTTACGGTGGATTCCGATGAGGAGGGCCGTGTGGGAATACTTTTGGGCGAGGAGCAAAGGGTGGACGGCGAGAACTATGTGTTTGTCCGCGGAGCCATGGAGGTTCTGAATGCTTCCGTATATGATGGAAAGGTAAGCTTTACCGAGGAGACCTGGCCGCCTGTAAATACAGCCAGAAATACATATTTTCCGGGTATGGATATTGTGGGATGGTATCTGGTGTCGTCATCAATCAAGCCTGAGAAGAACGCGTCTCTTGAGCGCACCCATATTGACAGCATCGGAAGGTATAAGGTACTGCTGTATGTCAACCCGGCTGAGCAGACAGAGGATATGTATAGCTGCTTCGACGGTGGCCTTGAAGCATTGGATGGATATATTGTTTACTTTGATAAGAATGAAGAAATGCAGAACTATATGATTGCAGCCAGAGCGGAGCAAAGGTCAACGGCTGCAGATGATATGGCTGTTAAGAGGTACAGACAGGCTATGAGAGAGAATAAGAAGGAACCAAAAGCAAAACAGCAGCTTTCGATTATGTATGCACTAAGTGCAATATTGGTTATTTTTGTCCTTGTGGCAGGAGTAGGAAGGCTTCAGGCTGAGAAGAATGCCGCAAGCGGAACCCAGGCGGAGACCGAAAATCAAGGAGATTATGTTGAGAATAACACTGTAGTCAATGCTACGCTTCCACCTGTGGAGGATGAGACGCTTAATGTCGATTATGCCCAGGGTAATGTGACAACAACGCAGGCAGAGACTGAGAATACCTCTGAGGATACCTCCGGTTCCGAGGAAGATACTTCAACTGAGGAGATTTCTTCTGAGGAGATTACAACTGAGCTTGAGACAACGACCCAGGAAGAGACAACAACTGAGCCTGAGACTACCACACCGGCTCATAGCACTTATATTGTCAAAGAAGGCGATACTTTGTACGGCATTATTGAGAAGAATTACGGAAGCTTTGACACGGCACGTCTGCAGGAGCTGCTTGATTTGAACGGTATTACGGACGGCGGAAATTCAATTCTTCCTGGTGACGAACTGCTGCTTCCGTAGAACTTGAGCTACTTTGGAATGGATGAAATTATGTCAAAAAAGATTAGATGGTTATTTCTGTTAATTTTTGTACTTATTCTGCTTGGAGCCGGGGGATATTTTGTATGGCAGTACATGAAAGCTGACCCGGTATATACAGGATATACGGTAGTGACCTCCACTGACAGAGCGGACAGCAGGAGCGCATCCTACGCACAATACGGGGACGGATTTCTGCGATACAGCAAGGACGGAATTGCATATTATAATTCTGAGAATATTGCTCAGTGGAATGCCTCATATGAACTGCAGATTCCGATGCTTGATGTGCGGGAGGACTACTGTGCTGTGGCAGGTATAGGCAGCTCGTGGATATATGTTTTTAACAAGGAAGGTGCGGTGATGTCAGTGGACACCACGCTTCCTATTGTTACCATAAGTGTATCTGCCAGGGGCTATGTGGCAGCGGTATTAGAGGACGGCAATACCCAGTATATAGATATGTATGATACTACAGGAGAAAAAGCATACCGCATCAAGACTTCCATCGAGGGAAAGGGTGTGCCTACGGATATTTCCATCTCGAATGATGGAGTGAAGCTTATGGTGGCATACACCACAATGGAGGCCGGGCAGGTAAAGACAAGTATAGCCTTCTATAATTTCGGAGAGGTCGGAAAGAATGAGTCGGAGCGTCTTGTAGGAGGTTTTGACCAGTATGAGGGAATGCTTGTGCCGATGGTTCAGTTTGTGACAGAGGACACGGCTATTGCAGTATCTACAGGAAAGGTAAGCATATTTACCATCAGTCAGTATCCTAAGCTGATTGCAGACATTATACCGGACAGCGACCTGCACGGGGTCTTTTTGTCCGGGCAGTATATAGGCCTTGTGTTTGCCAACCATGAATCAGGTTTTCCCTATGTGGTCAATGTATACGATACCAAGGGAAAGCTGATATTAAATTATGCGATAGAGACGGATTACAAGCAGTATGATTTTGTCGGAAACAACATATTAATGTATGATGACAATGATGTCCGGCTTGTAAGCATGTCCGGGGAAGAACGCTTCAGATATTCCTTTGACATAGCCATTGACAGCCTGATACCGGTATCCGGGGATAACGTATATGTGTATATCAATTCAAGAAAGGTACAGAAGATACGGCTTACAGAGTAATGTAACAGTTCAGCACGCGCCATTCGCAAAGGCGATGAACTGTTACTTTATTTCAAAAAGTGCTTGACGTTTAACGGGAAGTCTGTTATACTGTAAAAGCTGTTGATAGCAGGGCGACTTAGCCAAGTGGTAAGGCGTGGGACTGCAACTCCCTGATCGTTGGTTCGAGTCCGACAGTCGCCTTTACTTGCAGAATAGCTTTCCTGAGGATTACGGATATAGTCCTCAGGATTTTTTTCTATATATTATTATTATTAATTTAAAATGGAGGTTGTTTATGGAGTTTCAGCTTGGAGACGTTATTACCATGAAAAAGCCTCATCCATGCGGCAGCAAGGACTGGGAAGTGCTGCGTGTTGGTGCGGACTTTCGTTTAAAGTGCATGGGGTGCGGACATCAGGTGATGCTGCCACGCAGGCTCGTGGAGAAGAATTTTAGAGGTTTTGTGAAAAAAACACTTGCATAACACCAATGTTTATGGTAACATACACATTTGTGATATATTATTTATTTCCTTGCTCTGTACACAGATGCAGGGCCAGAGACCATAAGGAGGTACAAGAAGGCATGAACAAGTACGAATTGACAGTTGTTATCAGTGCTAAGTTAGAGGACGAGGCCAGACTCGCTACACTTGAGAAGGTGAAGGATATGGTAGTTCGTTTCGGTGGTACTGTAACTAACGTGAACGATTGGGGTAAGAAAAAGCTTGCTTATGAGATTCAGAAGATGAGCGAAGCATTCTATACTTTTATCGAGTTCGAAGCACCTGCTACTGCACCGGCAGAGCTTGAGGCACAGCTTCGTATCATGGACGGCGTTGTCAGATATCTGTGCGTTTCTGCAGAGGCATAAGCTGGCGTGACACAGTATCCGAAAGGAGAATAGTCTATGAATAAGGTTATATTGATGGGAAGATTGACAAGAGATCCGGATGTGCGTGTAAGCACAGGAGAGAGATCAATGTCAATTGCGAGATATACACTGGCAGTTGATCGCAGAGCAAGAAGAAGCGACAGTGGCGAGCAGACAGCGGATTTTATTTCCTGTGTTGCTTTTGATCGTGCGGCTGAATTTGCGGAGAAGTATCTGCATCAGGGGACTAAGGTAGTTGTTACCGGTAGAATCCAGACAGGCAGTTATACTAATAAGGATGGCCAGAAGGTATATACAACAGACGTTGTTGTAGAGGATCAGGAGTTTGCAGAGAGTAAGGCTGCAGGCACTAACAATGGAGGCTTTGCATCAGGCGACAGACCAATGCCTGCCGCAGCAGCACCGGCGGACGGATTTATGAATCTTCCGATGGGTGTTGAGGACGAGGGTCTTCCGTTTAACTAAATCATATAAGGAGGTCATGATAATGCCAAATACCAGAGAAAATAAGTCTTCCGACGTTCCAATGAAGAAGAAGCTTGGACGCAGAAGAAAGAAGGTTTGCGTATTCTGCGGAGATAAGAACGGCGTTATAGATTATAAGGATGTTAACAAGTTAAAGAGATATGTATCTGAGAGAGGTAAGATTCTTCCTAGAAGAATTACCGGCAACTGTGCAAAGCACCAGAGAGCTCTTACAGTAGCAGTTAAGAGAGCACGTCATATCGCTTTAATGCCATATACATTAGATTAATTTCTGATATTAATCGAATATAATCCATACAGAAAAGGACTGTCAGTTTTGACAGTCCTTTTTTCATACAATGTTAATTTATTCAACGAAAGGATTGCGTGTGCCGTCTAACAGCTCAACAGCTTCTCTGTCCAGCACCGCTCGGATATAGTCATGAATATCCGCAAGCCTGCGGTTAAAGACCATGCCGCCATATACCATCTCTGTGGAGTGCTGGTCGGAACCGGCAGTCTGGGCAAGGTGGTGGTCGGTGGCATATAGAGTGGCGTAATCATTGAACTCCGGATGCCCCATGCATCTCGATTTGGCAAGAGTGCCGCTGTGGGAGGCGTTGATTGTCTCTACACCATCTACATATTCAGGAAACAGTCGGATTTCTGGAATATAGCCGGCTTCCCGGAAAGGATGTGCATGAATTACCATGCCACCCGCCTCATGCACAAGTGCGTATTGCTCGGGGATATCGGCATCGCGTATTTCGGGATGCTCTAAAAGCCATTTCTTGTCAAGACCGTATACCAGAAATTCAGTTCCGTTGTAGCCTGATTCCCAGCCGAAGAATACCTGAAGTCCGGCTTTTTTACCCTCTTCATAAGCGTTCTCATATCCTTTACAGAAACTCTCAACCCACTCATTCCATGGCAATTTCCTGTCGGCAGCGGTATTACCGTAAAAAAAGTGGTCTGTAATAATTATTCCCGTATAACCTGCATTCTTGTATGCACGCACTATATCGGAAGCACAGGCGCGACCGCAGGCGCTTCCTTCACTTGTGTGCAGATGTGTTTCGTATATATATTTGTTATTCATGTTATTTGACGCCTCCAATATGAATATCATAGCAGATAGTATGTTTTTTTTCCACAAAAATATAGGAGTTTCTTCAGATCGATTATTAATAGGTTAAAACGATTTATGAATTTCTTAATAAGATTTATCATGCTCATAAATACACCAAAATAAACCTGTTTATTCAAATCTTCATAAAGAAAGGTTGCTTTTTGGAATTAGATAGATTAAGATAGATACATAAGAATTGTCGTATAACACATGTATATTTTAAGTTTGGAGGAATCAGATGAATACAGCTTTAGTCATTATGGCAGCAGGTATGGGAAGCCGTTATGGAGGAATTAAGCAGATTGAGCCGGTTGGACCGAGTGGTGAAATTATACTTGATTATTCCATATATGATGCGATAGAAGCCGGCTTTAATAAAGTGGTTTTTATTATTCGTAAGGACATAGAAGAAGCTTTTAGGGCAGCTATCGGAGACAGAATTGAGAAGCGGATTAAGACAGAGTATGTTTTCCAGAATATGGATGATTTGCCTGCGGGTTTTACTGTTCCGGAGGGAAGAACGAAGCCTTGGGGAACAGGGCAGGCTATCCTGGCTTGCAAGGATGTTGTGAAGGAACCATTTGCTGTCATCAATGCTGACGATTATTATGGCAAGGAGGGTCTGAAGAGAATACATGATTATCTCTGCAGTCCTGCAGCGGTGGATACGAAGTACAATTTCTGTATGGCAGGTTTTGAAATCGGCAATACATTGAGCGAGAACGGTACGGTTACAAGAGGAATCTGTCAGGTAAAAGACGGAATTCTCACTAAGATTGTGGAGACAAAGGAAATCGGTAAGGGAGACGGCTGCGCGGTGACACCGGATGGCAATGTGGCGCTTAATCAGCCGGTTTCCATGAATATGTGGGGACTTACCCCGGATATATTCCCTGAACTTGAAAAGCGATTTGTAACATTTCTCGGGAACATTGAAGGCAATGAGCTTAAGGCTGAATATCTCATTCCTACGATTATCGGAGATATGGTTGAGGAAGGGCTTGCAAGTGTTCATGTGTTAAAGACTGCTGATAAGTGGTTCGGTGTCACTTACAAGGAGGACAAGCCGCTGGTTGTGGAGTCCTTTGCCAAGCTTGTCAGTCAGGGTGTGTATAAAAAGAAGCTCTGGGAGTAGGTTACACAGATTAAAAGAGCAGAAATGAGGATTACTATGTTGCGACCGGGAAGAAATGATGTATGCTGGTGCGGCAGCGGCCTTAAGTATAAAAGATGCCACAGTAATTTTGATGATAAGATAGAAGCTTTGAGACTTTCCCATGCGGTGGTTCCGGGACATAACCTGATTAAGAATCCGCAGCAGATTGCCGCAATTAAGGAGAGCGCCAAGATTAATATTGCTGTGTTGGATTATGTGGCAGAGCATATTGAAGCAGGAATTACAACGGAGGATATAGATAAGTGGGTATATGACCTGACCACGAAGATGGGAGGAATTCCGGCTCCTCTTAACTATGAGGGCTTCCCTAAGAGTGTATGTACCTCAATCAACAATCAGGTATGCCACGGAATTCCTTCTCCGGATGTTATGCTTCGTGAGGGAGATATTATCAATGTTGATGTGTCTACCATACTTAATGGTTACTATTCGGATTCATCAAGAATGTTCTGCATAGGCGAGGTGTCACCGGAGAAAAAGAGACTGGTGGACATAACAAAGGAAAGCCTTAATGTGGGACTGTCCAAGGTGAAGCCTTGGGGCTTTTTAGGAGACATGGGACAGGCAATCAATGATTTTGCAAGGGCCAATGGTTACTCTGTAGTCCGTGAAATCGGAGGACATGGTGTGGGATTGGAATTCCATGAGGACCCTTATGTAAGCTACGTCACCAAGGCGGGAACGGAGATGGTTATGGCTCCGGGAATGATGTTTACCATAGAACCCATGATTAATATGGGAAAGCAGGAGATATATATTGACGAGGACAACGGATGGACTGCTTATACACAGGACAGACTTCCGTCTGCACAGTGGGAGATTCAGGTCCTTGTTACGGAAGACGGATATGAGATTATTGCATACTAACGATTATGTTGCCCTTGATTTGGAGACAACGGGGTTAAGTCCGAGGGATGACAGAATTATTGAGATTGGAGCTGTGAGATATATCGGCGGAAGGCGCACGGAAGACTTTTCGTGTTTTGTCAATCCGCAGATACCGATTCCTGCACGAATCACGGAAATTACGGGAATAGATGATGCTATGGTCAAGGATGCTCCTGTGATAGAAGATGTGCTTGGGAAGCTGCTTGATTTTATCGGAGAGCTGCCTGTGCTGGGACATAATATTGCCTTTGACTATGGATTTATCTGCCAGAAGGCACTTAACATGAAGATTAAGTACAAGGCGAAGGGAATAGACACGCACAGAATATCCAGAAGTGTATTGCCGCAGATTGAGAGTCGAAGCCTGGAGAACTTGTGTGGTTATTATCATATTGTTGAGGAGCCGAGACACAGGGCCCTTTCAGATGCCGCGGCTGCAGCAAGACTGTATAATTGCCTCTATGAGGAGGCAGAAGCGAAGGATATAGAGGAATCATCGAGCCTTTTTATGCCTGCAGACATTGCATATACAGTGAAAAAGGATACTCCTGCTACGGCCAAACAGATAGCGTTTTTAAGCAGTCTCATACGCCGTTACAGAATAAGCTTTGATAAAGAGATTGAGACTTTGACTAAGAGTCAGGCCTCAAAGGAGATAGATAAGATACTTTCAACATATGGCAGACAGCTTGGCGTTTAATTCACGAAGTATTGAAGGTCCCATTGGGCTTGTAATGCTTTCGGCATGGGTTATGAGTTCCCTGACTTTTTCGTATCTTCCGGCAAGAATATACTCATCGGCGAGAACATAATAGTTCCTGCTTATGTCAGAACCGGCGGATATACCATACTCCAGAAATGCTACGGCTTCGTCATGGTACCCTTTCTGTGACAGATGGAACCCGAGATTGGCGATGATGCGGAACATTCTCGTACAAGCCTCGTCATACTCGGAAAGCTGTGGCAGGTTGGCAACGCCATATTGAAGCTTCAGGTCGGTATTGGATATTCCGGACAGGTTGAGAATTTTTGTACCTTTTAATGCCAGAAGCTCTTTCTGACAGGCATTTATTTCACCGTCGTCTGTTTCTACAAAGGGAAGACTGTCAAATGGAATGGTGATATAGTCAAGCTGTGATATATCCTGTCGGCGGACAGAGTTGGATTTTGCTTCTCTTGCCCAGAATTCGGCCATTTTGCGGTCAGCCTCGTGTTTGTGCTTTTTGCTTTCATACAGAATAAGGGCACCTATTATCAAGGTGCATACTATTATGGAACCGATTAAGTTATTTGCAAAGGTCTGAAACATTTTATTTCCTTTCTGGATATATAATTAAAAAAAAGATAAACAAACAGCATAAAATCTGTTATAATAATAACACTTCTGAAAAGTTGGAGGATTGTATGTTTAATTTATATAGTAAAAAAAACAGGCGCATAGTGACAATCGTTCTTGTGGTTTTCCTTGTGCTTGCAATGGTGCTGCCGATGGTGCTGTCATACCTGTAAGGTCGATATATATTTAGAATATCAATAACCGATGGGCATGTAAAGGATAAATTTAAGGCGCAGCATGAGAAAAGGTAAAATTTCCGAAGCAATTTTAAAGAGATCTGTCATAAAACTTATTGATTACAAGAATGAGCATGTGATTGTGGGAGCCAGGGTTGGTCAGGACTGCAGTGTCATGGATGCGGATGACAGGTATATCCTGACATCTACTGAGTGTGCGCTGGCGGGAACACGTTTGGGACCATATTATGCGGTTGTGCGGGCGGTCAACAATATAGCTGCTTGCGGAGGGGAGCCGGTAAGCGTATCGGCAGCTTTTATCCTTAAGGAGGATTTTGATGAAAGAAACCTCAAGGAGCTTACAAGGCTGGTTGTGTCAGCCTGCCGTGAATGCGGTATACAGCTTGCAGGCGGGCATACGGAGATTACCTCCAATGCGGTGAACGATATGGTCAGTGTGACTGTGACAGGACTATGCGATAAGGAACGGTACAGAAGCCTTGCGGCAGTCAAGCCGGGAATGGATATCATAGCAACTAAATGGATTGCCATGGAGCAGACGGCTATTCTGCTTGATGAACGTAGACAGGAGCTTCTTGAAAAGCTGCCGGAAAGCTATGTGGCAGGTGTTGCGAAAGACATAAGAGGTACAGACGTCATTACGGAGGCGCGGATTGCGATGGAACATGGCGCTGTGGGAATGCATGACGTGGCAGAGGGAGGCATATTTGCAGCTCTGTGGGAGTTGTCTCAGGGTTCAGGCTGCGGTCTTAGCGTCAATTTAAGGGACATTCCTGTGAAGCAGGAGACTATAGAATTCTGTGAAGTTTTCGGACTTAACCCGTATCAGACACCTTCAACAGGATGCCTGCTTATTGTTGCCGATAATGGTGCTCTGCTTGTTGAAGCCCTTACACAGCAGGGGATTAATGCGGTGGTAATCGGAAGGACTACCTCGGATAATGACAAGAAAGTAATAAACGGTGATGAAATTCGTTTTTTAGATAAACCATAACAAAGTAAATTCAGAGAAAAGGAGAATATACTATGGCCGATATGAATGTCGAATATATTAATGTGTTTCTGATGGCTGCAACTCAGGTTATGAGGGACATGTGCCAGCTTCAGATGGGAGTCGGCAAGCCTTATGTCAAACCGACTGAGTTTGACTCGGAATCAATAGTAATCAGCATAGGAGTTACAGGAGAGGTAAGAGGAGTAGTTCTCTTAGCTTTCAGTTTGGATGTGGCATGTGATATTGCATCTAAGATGTGCTTTATGCCTATTACACAGCTTGATGAGCTGTCCATAAGTGCGTTAAGCGAGCTTGGCAATATGATTCTTGGTAATGCGGCAACCGTGCTTTCCACAAAGGGAATAGGAATTGACATTACACCGCCAAGTATTATTCAGGGAGATTTTAAGCTGTCAAGCGCTTATGCCAAGAATGTATGTATTCCTCTTGTATATGACGGAGGAAAGATTATAGAGCTTGATATTTCCCTTAGAAAAGAGTGATGCGTCATGATGAATATTGTATTACATGAGCCGGAGATGCCCGCTAATACAGGCAATATAGGACGTACCTGTGTGGCGACGGGAAGCAGGCTGCATCTGATTGGACCGTTGGGCTTTCAGATTAATGATAAGATGCTAAAGAGGGCGGGACTTGATTACTGGCCTAATCTGGATGTGACGGTTTATGATGATTTTGATGACTTTATGACGAAGAATCCCAATGCAAAATTGTACATGGCAACCACTAAGGCTAAGAATGTGTATACACATGTTCATTATGAAGAGGATGCCTATATTATGTTCGGCAAGGAGAGCGCGGGGATACCGGAGGATATACTTAAGAGATACCCT
Organism: uncultured Clostridia bacterium; assembly: GCA_945836135.1. Lineage (GTDB taxonomy): Bacteria > Bacillota > Clostridia > Lachnospirales > Lachnospiraceae > CAG-882. Next base: position 15,226 of record CAMAKT010000009.1, read on the forward strand.
GATACTTCAATAAGGATTCCTATGATTGGAGACACACGTTCACTTAATCTCTCCAATTCGGTGGCCATTGTATTGTATGAGGCGCTGCGTCAGAACAATTTTGAGGGGATGCGCTTAGAGGGCGAGCCGAGAACATTTCGGTGGTAGAATTATCAAGATGATAGTATATAAAAGAGGAGGACGCATGCGTCACTCCTCTATTTTTGATTTAGGGAGCGAGAAGATAAATTCGGTTCCCGTTCCTTCAGTGCTTATTACATCAATTGTAGTCTTATGCGCGTTGATTATTTCCTTTACAATGGACAGGCCAAGACCTGTTCCTTTCTTATCTTTTCCACGGGACAAATCTGTCTTATAGAAGCGATCCCAGATTTTTTCGATGCTGTCCTTGGGGATTCCGATGCCGAAATCCTTTATGGAAATAAAGACTTTTTCACCTTTTTCGTAGGTGGATATATTAATAAAGGAATTGTTACTGCTGAATTTGATTGCATTGTCAATCAGGTTATAGATTACCTGCTGGATTTTGCTGTAATCAGCATTTACATATGCTGTTTTGTCAACAAAGGTGAGGTTGAACTGTATTTTTTTCTGTTGGCAGGTTCCCTCAAAAGTCAGTATGGTTTTTTTGATAACGTCATTGATATCGAAGTCGCTTATGTCAAGCATGATTCCCTGATTCATGTTGTTGAGAGTCAGCAGATTGCTTGTAAGCTTGTTGAGACGTTCCGTTTCGAAAAGTACTATATTAAGATATTTTTCCTGCATCTCCTGAGGTATGGTGCCGTCAAGCATTGCCTCAACATACCCCTTGATTGAGGTGAGAGGCGAGCGCAGGTCATGTGATATGTTTGCAACAAACTTATTCTGGTAGTTGTTAAGCTTCTCAATTTCGCCTGCCATGTAGTCTAAGGAGTTCGCAAGCTGTCCTAACTCATCACGGCGTTTGAAATGCGCCCTCGCTGTGAGGTCACCTGAAGCATAGCCTTTGGTGAGCTGTGTAAGCTTCCTTACCGGCAGATATATGTCTCTTATGTATGTGAGTATAAACACTGAGGAAAAGAGCAGCATAATTATCATGGTAAGATAATTGTAATTGAATATTGTATCGGCGTTCTGGTCGATTATATTCATGTTCTTATGAATAAGAACATAGCCCCTTAATGTGTAATTAATGTTGATGGGAGCTATGACCGACAGCGCTTCATGGTCAAAGGTGCCGAAAAAATCTCCGGTGAAATAGTATCGGTTCCCGCTTATTGCGGGGTCAAAGTCATTAACCACTCCTTTGTAGCCGTATGTATCAAGAAGAATCAGACCGTCGGTGCGAATGACCATCACGTCACACTGCAGATACCTGTCAATGACTGTAAGCTGTGCGACAGCGCTCTGTCTGGCGGAATCATTGTCCGATACCGCAATGGAGCCGTACATGGACGCTATGTATGTCGCCTGACGGTACATTGCAGCGGCTTCATTGTCAAGGGTATACCTGTAGGTCATACGTGGTATAAGTACCGATATTGCGAGAAAGCTAATGACTCCAAAAACCAGATATTCAATTATCGATTTGACAAACATATGCTTTCTCATTGCTTTTTGACTCCGAATTTATAGCCTATGCTCCATACCGTGCTGATGCTCCAGTATTCGTTGTCATGGATTTTTTCGCGGATACGTTTGATATGGACATCCACGGTGCGGGTATCACCCACATATTCATATCCCCAGATATGGTCAAGAAGCTGTTCTCTTGTAAATACCTGATTAGGCGAGGAGGCCAGAAAATACAATAGCTCCAGTTCCTTAGGCGGCATGTCCACATTCTTTCCTTTATAAATGACGGAATAATTCGTCAGGTTAATAAGAAGGTCGGGATATTCCACATACTCGCCAATATTTTCGGAAGACAGGGATGCAACCATTGATGCCGGCTGAGCCTGCGTACGCCTGAGCACTGCCTTGACGCGGGCAACCAGCTCCTTGGAGTCAAAAGGCTTAATCATGTAATCGTCAGCCCCCAGCTCTAAGCCTAATACCTTGTCAAAGACCTCGCCCTTTGCCGAGAGCATAATTATTGGAACATTTGAACTGCGGCGAATCTCACGGCATACCTGATAGCCGTCAATTCCCGGAAGCATCAGGTCCAATAGAATCAGGTTTGGCTGGTAGGAGGTAAACTGCTCTAAGGCCTCCTCGCCGTCGCCGACAATGAGTGTGTCAAAACACTCCTTTATAAGATAGAGGGAGATAAGCTCTGCGATATTATTGTCATCATCCACAATGAGTATTTTCTGTTTTGCCATGGGGAGTTCTCCTTTTTTATTTAATTTCGTTACAGTTCAGCCGCGCCATTCACAAAGGCACCTTCGGTGCTTTCTCGCTGCTACGCAGCTAACTTTGCTCATAAAATGGCGCTCCGCTCATAGCCAGCAACATGAGCTAATTCATGCAAGCATGATTATCTCATGTTATTGGCTATGGCTGAACTGTTACTTAAATTCTGCAATGGTAACGCCGGCATCACCCTCTCCGAAGGTGCCGAGACGATAGGATTTGACGTACTTCTGGCGCTTAAGATGGTTCTGCACCGCATTTCTTAAGGCACCTGAACCCTTGCCGTGAACAATTCGCACGGAAGGAATATGGGAGAGGTAGGCGTCATCAAGATACTTGTCAAGATGTGCGAGAGCCTCGTCCACAGTCATACCTATGAGATTAATCTCTGTGGCAAGGGTTGCGGTCTTGGATGCCTTCAGGGCACCGGAGCCGCCCACTCCCTTCTGTGTATGGGACTTACTGCCTTCATCAAGAATAATCACATCATTTATATTTACCTGGGAATTGAGTATGCCCATTGTTACCGTCAGGTTGCCACGATTGTCAGGAAGCGCATGAACAGTTCCTTCAAGGTTCATACTAAGGACCTTAACCCGGTCACCTATATGGAAGTCCTTAGCGGTGTACTTTTTGTGTGGGGCAGGGGCAGAGGATTTGATGGTAAGCTTTCCTGATACGGAGTCAAGCTTCTCCCTGGCCTTGCGCCGCTCTGCCTCCATCTCAGCGGCAGATACACCATGTTTTTCATACTTGTTGAATTTACGGATTACCTCATCGGCATATTCCTTGGCATCCCGCAGAATGTCGGCAGCCTCTTCATTTGCCTTGCGAAGTATCTTTTCCGAGCGCTCATCAAGCCGCTCCTGCTTGGCCTCTAACTGATTCTTAAGTTCCGCTACCTGGGTCTTGTAAGCTGTGATTTCCTCACGCTCACGCTCTATTGTGACACGGCTTTCCTCAAGACCTGCCAACAAATCTTCAAATGCCTTGTCATTGGAGCCTATCCTGCCCTTGGCATCCTCGATAATGTATGCCGGAAGCCCCAGCTTGCCTGAGATGGCAAAGGCGTTGCTTTTGCCCGGAATACCGATAAGCAGGCGGTAGGTCGGTGACAAGGTGTTTACATCAAATTCACAGCAGGCATTGACAACCCCAGGTGTGGAGAGGGCATATACCTTAATTTCGCTGTAGTGTGTAGTGGCAGCGCAGGTAACCTGACGCTTGTGGAGATTCTGCAGTATTGATATGGCAAGTGCGGCACCCTCGGTAGGGTCTGTTCCGGCGCACAGTTCATCAAACAGTACAAGACTGCGGTAATTGGCTTTTTCAAGTATATCCACGATATGTGTCATATGGGATGAGAATGTGGACAGACTCTGCTCGATGCTCTGCTCGTCTCCGATATCGGCAAATACATCCTCAAATACGGACAGTTCAGAGCCGTCAAAGGCAGGAATATGAAGTCCGGCCTGGCCCATAAGGGTAAAAAGTCCGATGGTCTTGAGGGTAACGGTCTTACCACCGGTATTAGGACCGGTAATTACGAGAAGATTGAAATCCCTGCCCAGATGCACATCGATAGGAACCACTTTTTTCGGATTGATAAGAGGGTGGCGCCCTTTCTTTATATTAATATAGCTGTCCTCGTTCATCACAGGCTCACTGCCGTTGTAATGCTTGGAGAGAGAAGCTTTTGCGAATATAAAATCAAGTCTTGTAAGAGTCTTTAAATCTGCGCTTAAGCTGTCTATATACTCTGCCGCCTGTGCGCTCAGGTTCGCAAGTATGACATTGATTTCTTCGACCTCTTTAAGCTCAAGCTCCCGCAGCTCGTTGTTGAGCTTCACAACTGCCATAGGCTCAATGAAAAGGGTGGAACCGGAGGAGGACTGGTCATGAATCATTCCCGGGACCTGTGAACGGTATTCTGCCTTGACAGGTATGCAGTAGCGCCCGCCTCTTGTGGTGACAACGGCATCCTGAAGATAAGTACGCTGACCACCCACCATGGAGTTAAGTTCGGAATGAACCTTCTCATTGGCAATGCGGATGTGTCTGCGGAGGTCCTTGAGCTTAGGGCTGGCATCGTCAGCCATCTCCTCTTCGGAAATAATGCATCTGTTAATCTCCCGGTTCAGATTGGTGAGGGGCTCTAGGGCCTCAAACATCGAGTCTAAGCTGTCACGGCTTGTATCGTCTGCCTCGCGCCTGCCGTAGGTCTTGGCGCGGTTAGCCACATTGAGCATGCTGCTTAATGAAAGAAGCTCGGCCATTCCCAGGCTTGCACCGATTTCAAGTCTCTTTAAGGACATTCCGATATCCTTAAGACCGGAAAAAGATATGCCGCCATTGCGGACTATTCTTGACAGCGCGTCTGAAGTCTCACGCTGGGCTGCCCGTATGCTCTCAAGATCCGTCATAGGAAGAAGCTGTCTGCATAGCTCCTTGCCCATGTCAGAGGCTGCCTGTTCAACAAGTAAATCTATTATTTTCGTATATTCAAGAATTCTTAGTGCTTTCTCATTCATAAAAATCTCCCCTTAATACATTATAGAATACATTTTAGACCAAAAACCATGAAACTGCAAACTATTTTCGCAAAAGATACTTGACAATCATATCAGATACATATATACTGGTATCAAAGTTGATATCACACTTTTTCTTTTTTCTCAGTAACTTTTGTTTTTTCATTTATTTCCCACATTGATTAATATGAATAATATTTTGGGAGGATACCGGTGTGCCAAGATGAAAGGGGGTATTTTTTTGCTTTTTGACCGGCGTAAGAGAAGCCCGGATGCTATACGGCAGCAGGTGGGTATGCTGTCTGAGTCGGATATGGCGAAACAGGTTATAGAGCATGTGACTTCCGGCTTTAATGTTGCGAGACTTAATATGTGTGAGAGGGGTGAGATAAGCAGGGAGGAGTTTGCCTGCGAGGTTAAGGAATATATACGGTGTACATACAATGTGCCGGAGACGACGGTGACACGAATCTATGAGCGCTTTTCAAGATTTTTGTGGAGTTATTATATCATAGATGAACTGATAAAAGACGCAGATATATCGGATATACGCATAACCGATGCATTCCATGTCTACGTGAAGAAAAAAGGAGTGCGCAGCCTTTCAAGAGTAAGATTTGACAGCCCAAAGGATTATGAGCGTTTTATTGAACGTGTGGTGCTTAAGAATAAGATTAACATGGGAAATAACAATGCCATCTCGGTTTTTACGGACAGGAGCCTTAAGGACTGGATTCTGAGGTTTAATTTGTCCACTCGGTATGTACTGTCCGGCGATGTCCCCATGCTTCATATACGAAAGCATCCCAGAAAGAAGAAGCTTCTTGGGAAGCTTGTGTCGGAGGGGATGTTAAGTAATGCTGCCATGGAGCTCATAAGAGATAAGGTCGCTGCGGGGGAATCATTTCTGATATGCGGGGCAGGCTCTGTGGGCAAGACAACCCTTATGAATGCGCTGATTGAGGTTATTCCGGAGAAGTATTCCATATTCTGCGTACAGGAGGCGGAGGAACTGTTTTCGATGCGGGACAGGGAGTTTTTTGCGTACCATATTGTGGAGAACCGCGGAGACGGGAAGATTAATTACTCCCTTGAGGATATTTCGAAGAACGGGCTGCTGATTGACTCGGATGTGTATATGGTGGGAGAAATCAAGGGAAGGGAGGCAAAGGACTTCCTGTATGCGGTTCATACAGGTGCAATATGCTATGCTTCAATTCATGCGAACTCGCCGGAGGATGCCTATTTCAGACTGGTTGATTATGTCAAACGCGGCAGCAGTCATTCCACGGGAGAGATTTTATTTATGCTGCGCTCCCTTAGAAACTGTGTCTTTCTTAGTGATTACAGGGTACGCACTATTGCAGAGGTTAAGTGGTCGGACGACGAGGAGAAGCTGTTGTTCACAACATTGTATTCGGAGGTGTCGGATGAAGCTTAATATTTGGCTGATATGGCATGGGGCTGTGCTGGTGCTTCTAATGTTCGGTGTATACGGATTTATGGAAAAAATACATCGGAACAATATGCTGAGGCAGGGAATTGAAAACCTGTATGGGAAGATATGCATGCTGTCGGGTAGTCGTGAGGAGGTAAAAAGACAGCTTGAGGCACTTTATGGAAGTATGGATAACCGCGGGTGGATTGAGCATGTTTCGGAGAATCTTGAATACAGCGGTCTGGAAGCACGTTATAAATGGTTGACTCCGGAGTTGTACATTGTGCTTCTTACGCCCCTGCTTGCGGCTGCATTTATAGGTGGCTGGCTTGCTATGTCTAAGTGGTATTGGGGACTGGCAACAGCAGCATTTGTATTTCTTTTAATTGAATATATTTTCGGAAAAATGAGAAATTACCGGTATCGAATGGAGGAAGCGCAGCTTTCGTCTCTTATCAATCTGGTGGAGAGCTATGCCGCCGAATCGGATGACATAATATATATCCTTCACAGAGCGGGTGAGATGGTAAGCGGTCCCATGCATGATGAAATACTGCGTTGTATCCTATCGGTGCAGAATGGAGTACAGACCACGAAGGCGTTTCGTACATTGGAGAGGCGTATTGAACATCCTTTTTTTAAGACATTTATCCGTAACCTTGAAATATCTTCAAGAAATAATGCAGGTTACAGGGAAATCGTGGCGGAATGCCGCAAAATGCTTATGGAACAGCTTGAGAGCAGCAAAAAAATGTCGGATATATACCGGAGTGTAAGAGTAAGGCTTGTGACGGTACTTGCAGGAAGCGTGACCTGTATGGATATTATGGCGGAGTACATGGTGGGTACGGGGCTGGGTGATATGCTTAAGCATTTATCAGGCAGTGCGGTGGGCTGTGTCCTGCTGGGAATAATGTGTGCCACGCTGCTTGCATCAGGGTATTATGCCCTTATCAGAAGCCATAGGAGGTGAAAGTATATTTGTGGGTATTGGAGTTTGGAAAAATCAGGGAAGTTATGGCTGTCCTAAGCTGCATGATGCTGTTGGCTGCGTTGTATATGTTTGCAGCCCGGGCAATAACGGACAGATATGTAAGGGTTAAGGAAGAAATGTCCTGCCGTCTCTCCGATGCAATGAAGAATACGAAATACAATATGTTCTCCTACGAGTACTATCAGGAGTGTCTTGATGCCTGGGGTGTAACATACTATACAAGGGGAAGGCTGACGCCGCTTGGATATATAAGCGTCAAGCTGCTCTGCTCTGTTTTAGGGCTTGCTACAGGCTTTATTTTTCATCCCGTTATCGGTATTGTGCTTGCGGTAGCGGCGTATTATCTTCCTGATTGGCTGGCAGACCATAGAAACAATAAGGATAATGATGCAATGCTTGGGAGCATTAAAGCTGTTTACGATGTGGTATATTTACAAGTCAGTGCGGGAGAATATATTACCGCTGCGTTGGTGGACGCATACCGGGCAGCAGTACACCCGCGGCTTAAGGCTGCACTTATAGAACTCACAGGGGATATTATTGCCTCAAATGAACTTGCTGTTTCAATGGAGGTATTTGGGAGAAAATTTAATAACGAGAGCATACATAATCTGGTTGTAATTGTAAAACAGCTTACAGAGAGCGGAACGTCGGATGCAATGCTGCGGGATATTAAGAAGCATCTGGCAGTGCTTGAGGAAAGCTGTAACCGCCATGAGCAGGAACGGACGGAAAGGATTGGAAGTGCCTGTGTGTTTGCATGTTTTTTCTGCCTCATGGGTGTTCTTGTGCTTGTAAGCGTGGAATGGCTGCTTAATTCAGCAGGTATGCTTATACTGTGAAATGACATTATGGTTATGGTCTGTGTATGCGCTGTTGCGCAGACCGAATCAAATACATACAGCGCAGAAAAGAGGAAAAAATGATGTATGTAATTAAGAATAAGGCAGAAGAGGTAATCAGAAGAGTTGTTGGGGGAAATCGCAAGGGAAGTGCTGTTATAGGTGAGGTACTTGTAATGATTGTGGTGGTTGCCATGGCAGCAATATTTAAGACAGGAGGTCTGGCATTTATACAGCAAATCTGGACGACGGTTACATCGACGGCAACAGAGCTGTTCAGTTAATCAAGAGGGTGCCGGAAATGAAGTTTTCAAAAAAGAAAGGTCTTGGAAACATGCTTTCATGCATGGTGGGAATGCTGTTTTTGTTCATCGTGGTATTTCTTGGGATGGATATATACGGGCGGCTTAATCTGGCAATAAGCAAGCTGAGGATTGAGCGCAAATATATGCTCATAATGGAGACAGATGGATACCTGACACAGGACAGGCAGAAGCAGCTTACAGAGGAACTTAAGCAGCTTGGTGTAAGCGGTATTTCCTATACGGGAACCACTCTTACTCCGGCAGACTACGGATGTGAGGTTGTGCTGTCGGTCAGGGGTACAATTTTTACTGAGGGAATAACAGGACTTTCGGAAGGTTTTCAATTTATTCGTGGAGGGTACAGTGAATTTAAGATATACCAGATGTCTACTGCAAAAAATCAGGGAGGTACATAGGGCATCAGCAGGACTTGCGCCTATGATTGTCATGTTGGTTTTCTTTATGTGCATCTTTTTAAGCCTGATATTCCGAAAGGGTGTTCTTCAATATGATTACGAAAGGCTGGACAGCGGACTTACTTATGCGCTGTTGGCGGGGGCAGTGATTAACCTTGATGAGTATGCTGCAAGCGGAAATATTATTATAGCCGACAGCGTTAATCCGGAAATCGGGGACAGCACATTCATGCACTCTTATTATTGTTTTCTTGATTCACTGAAGGCAGATTTAGGACTTGATGGGAGCATGAACTTTACGGGAACACCGGGTCTGGATGGCACTGTCGAGGTGGTGGAATATAAGGTATACAACTATATCGAGGATGATGTCGGGTGGCATGTTACGGAATGCGGAATTTCAGGCGGACAGCAGTATGTGATTGAAGGGCAGAATAATGTAAAAATCACAGTCCCGGCAAACGATGGAATGGTGGAAGTCACGGAAACATCGGTATATGCCCAAATAGCCTTTATGCTGAACGGTGGTGAGAGGTATACCTTGTCGAGACTTATCGGGGTTACACAATAGTTAGTATAATGGGATTGAATTTTGGAGGTGGATATTTTGAGGAGAAATAGATTTGTCGGAATGAGAAAGCGTAAGCCATTCAACACAAGGCTTTTTTTGTACAGCTTTTTTGTATCCTTTGCGTTGTATGTGCTTATGCTGTTTGTTGAGCGGGGAATGCTAAACGATAAGGAGTACGTCAGTGTATATGTGACAGCATCGGCAGTTGACAAGGAGACAGTAATTACGGCGGAAAATGTTGGGGTGTATTTTACTCTGCAGGTGAGAGAATCGAACTCCCTACCGGAGGGTTATATCACGAATTCGGGTATGTTAGAGGGGAAGATACTGAGCAGGGACTATGTAAAAAATGAAATAATCACAATGTCAGGTTTTACGGACATTGATGAGCGTATTGCAGGCATTGAAAATCCCGTGGAGGTGTCTTTTAACGCCGGAAATCTCTCACAGGTGGCGGGGGGAGTGTTAAGGGCAGGAGATTATATTAATATATGGTCTGTGAGCGATGGCGCAGGATATGACAGGTCGAACATAATTGCAGAACCGATATGCCGATACGCCTATGTCAGCAGGGTATTCAGTGCATCAGGGGAGGAAGTCAGGAACGATGACAGGGACGGACATGCAGCAACGGTGATTAACATTATTATTCCGTCCGATATGGAGGAAAAATTCAATATTGCCCTGACGAAGGGAACACTTCGTGCAGGAAGGTGCATATATGAGCAGAGGGAAAATAAATCTCAGGAAGGCAGTAATTAGGCTGCTGTATGTGTTCCTTGGCGTTGTCGGATTTCTGTTTAACGGCGTGCATGAATACCTTATATGGATACTGCTGGTGTTTCACTGCTATACGGATTGTCGCAATGGAATCGTATACTGTCTGCCTACACATATATGTATTGGGGTTGAACTTTGTGTATATATTACAAGCCTGGTCTCAGGTGCGGAGAGCATAAACGGGATTTTCTTTTTGATTGTATGTGTTTGTGGAATTGTTTTCTTCTCAAGAGTGATACATGCCTATGCGGACGGGGATGAGGAAATCTATGTGATGCTTGTGCTGGCAGCGGCCAACGGTGGCAGGAATATACTTTCCTACGGAATATATATTCTTGGCTGTTCCGGGGCGATATTTGTCCTGTATAGGTTGTGCCTGCTGGCAATAGTATCTTTGTCACGAAGTGGGGATGTAAAGAAGAAATATGCCATGGAGGCTCCGATGCTTCCGGCAATTTTGGGAGCCTATTTTCTGGCAGAGCTATTGTGCTTCATATGATGTATTATTATTTCTTTACAGGTATGTCATAGAAAATTCATATTTTTTATATATAATAAGCTGATAGTGGGTGTAAAAGGGTGTTATTCAAGTTGAAACCGGTGACTATTTGATTATTATGTATGAAGAATCTGGAGGCCGAAGTCTGCAATGGATAAGAAGCAAAATACATCAGGGCAGGACAAGAATAATCAGGAACAATATAAGTTGTATACG